>NZ_JAJCME010000011.1:0-99354 GCF_020560115.1 Mediterraneibacter sp. 210702-DFI.5.30 | reverse complement strand
AAGTGCTTTTACACGAGCACTTTCGCTGTGAATTCAACTAACAATGGAAAGAACCTGTTGAGCGTTTACATACTTGGTCATAACTTACGACCTCCTTTATCTGTATTTACACCCAAGGTGTGTATTTACAGTATAAAGGAAATATATGTAATAGAGCCCGATAAGGTGGCTCTGAATTACCGGAATATATGGCTCTCATTCTCCGGAATGGTGGCTCTCAAAGTCCGGACAGGTGGCTCAGAGAGCCCCGGAATAATCACGAGTACAAAGAGAAGGGGATAAGTATGCCCATATACAAACAAAAAGCAGGAATCATAGTTTTATAAATGCTTACGATTTCTGCTCTTTGCTAAACTACGGTTTCGACTACTAAGGCTCATGGGCGGAATCTGGATAAAGGCAAAGGTGTGGGGGAGAAATCCTTAGTAGTAAGGGACTACTAAGCGATGGCACACATACAAAACTTTGAACATAAAAAGCCACAATTGTTGGTAGGGAGACTACCGGGATTGTGGCTTTTTTAGTTTAAGAGAATATTTCTTTTTCGAAATCTACGGCTGCCTCGATTTGACATTTAGTGGCTGTATCATAATATATTTGGGCTTCATCTTTTGCATCAAAGAATTTTTTTATTATTTGTTTCTGAATTGGTATAGAGGGAACTGGAAGGCGGATAGCTCCAATTTCGTCACTATTCAAGTTATATTGTCCCCCTCCTTGTCTTCGCATAACTGCAATTTGTTCTCGAACAAGAGGTGTCATAAATAAAATATTTACATACTCAGGTAACACAATAGTTGTGTCAAAACGATATCTGATGAGATAAGATGCATACGTATATGTTTCGTCACTGTTAAAAATAGCGGCTTTGCCTATCAAATCTTTGCTACCATTAGTTCTCGTTATTAAAAAATCTCCTTTACGTAAAATCCACTTTTGAGGCTCTTTTTCAGTTGATGCACAATCTGCAGGCAAATATTTTAATGTTGAAAAATCGAGTTCTCCATTAATCACATTCGACATCCTTAATACAGGAATCATACCATTTTTCTTATCTAAAGAAGCCTTCACTGAAAGTCCAAATAGTGATTCCTTTTGCAAATCGTTAATACAATATTCCTGATACTTAAAACTATTGTATATGGTCTCTAATCGTCCTTTTTTTTGTATATAGTCAACTTCCCACCTTATAGTAGATGTGAAAGGGATAATTTGTAAGATTGACGAACTAGCAGTATTTTTAGTTGTTTTGTTTTTTAAATCTGAAACATCAGCTTGAACACTTAATAACAATCCATCGCTATAATTATTACCCTTCCTGATATTTTCATCTGCTTCATCAAGTTTAGCATGATATGCGTCGAGAATCTGTTGTTGCACGGTCACAGAAGGTATAGGTGCTTTTATAGATGCAAGTTTTTCAAAATGCAATGTTTGTCTAACTGAACCAGTTGTCGAATCCTTGATAAGCTTATTGAAGAAATCACTTTTCATCATCAGCCACAAATATTCAGGTAGAATAGTATCCTTACAACTAAAAACAACATATGCAGGACTTATATAACTACCTTTCAAATTAGGTGTTTTTATTCCTATTGAACCTACATTAATTCGATATGGGTTGTAGGCTAACCAATTATCTTTTACAACATGGTACTTTTGTTTAATTTTGCTTCCTTTTTCAGTAGAACCATCAAACATACCGATTTTATTTGACACGCCTAATATGGTGAATTCTTTGGTAGGCTCATCAGATAGTTGTATTTTTTCTGTTTGATGAATTAAATGTTTTCCTAATTCCTCCACGGGATATTTTGAAAGTATCTTTGCAAAAAAGAACTGTTTCACATCCCATTGGGAAAATGAAGAAAAAGGAACAGTTGAAAGTAGTGCTGGTTTATTGCTCATTCAACACCACCTCCTGACTACCAATATACCTACAATATTTTCCGTCGGTATTCATGGCATAGATTATTTCATTGTTTAAAACTGGCCATAAATTATTCTGTATTCTATAAGCTGAGTATTCATCTACTAACTGCGGTAACTGATTTCCTTCGGATGCAGCACCAGTCGTTGTGATTCCAGCATCATCAATCTTTGCAATAGGAATATCATAATCAAACTTCTTCTTAACAACCGGTTTTGTCTCTTCATCAATCTGCTTATAAAGTTCCTTCAATTCTTTTTCAGCAGTTTTCTTATTTAGCCTATTGTCAGCTTGCTCTTTTTTGATTGTTGTTATTTCTGTCTCAACTGATGTTGTATTTTTCTTGTCCTTCTTTGCCTGCTTAAGCTTTGTCTGTGCCTTCTTAAGGTCATCTTTAAGTGATTCCGTGAGAGCATCTGCTTTAGCAATAGTGGCTTCTAATTTGTCAATTTCTGCTTGGTGTAAAGCTGTTACTTCAGCAAGTGCTTCAGACTTGCAATTTGCATATTTAGATTCTTCATCATTTGTGAATCTTCGCATAAAAACAAGACTTGGTTTTACAGTTGCGCCTGCAGCTATAAATACATCCTGTGGGATAGAGCAAATCAGAATAATTTTTGCTTTTCCTTCAAAATATTCTCTAACAGCCTGCAGGTTTTTATTGTTTAGAACGCCTTCTGGGAGTACCATCCCCATACGACCTCCTTTTTTTAGAAGTCGTAAGCATCTTTCCATAAATAAAACTTCTGTCAGTGTAGAAGTATTACCTAAATCGTAAAGAGATAGTAATGACTCGCCGATATGGTCATCAACCTGCTTTAGGGCTTCATCGTAAGCTGCACCATATTTTTTCTTATATTTTTTCTTCATTTCTTCGTCAGTGAATTTATCTGCTTCTGAAATGAGCTGACCTCTATCCACATTCTGACCAAAAGGTGGATTTGTTAAGATAACGTCAAATCTCTCTTCAAAAATACCATTAACATTAAGCAACCCGTCATGATGATGCACACCACCATGACCATCGCCATGCATAATCATGTTCATTTTAGATGTACGAGCCATACGTGGATTAGCATCTGTACCATAAATGCAATTCCTAGAAAGCTGATACATTCGACTACCCTCAATGCCAGTATCTAATTCAGTATTTAGTGCTGCTTGCATTTTATCTATGGAATGACTTATCTTTACTTGTTTATCTTCTGGAAGAGCATCGTAGTCATTCCCTTCAATGGAAAGTCTTAAAGAATCCTTTTTTGAACGGATATCTGCCTCTATTTTTTCTCTTACATATTCAAAAGCCTTAATTAAGAATCCGCCAGAGCCACAGGTAGGGTCACAAATTACCTCACCCTCTTGAGGGTCAAGAATCTCTGTCATAAAATCAACGATAGTTCTAGGGGTGAAGAACTGTCCTAATTCGCCTCTGAATGTTGTTCCGAGGAATTCTTCGAATGCTATTCCTTTAACGTCATCTTGCGTATCGGATAGATTAAATGTTTCAAGTTTCTCCAAGATTTGAATGAAACTATTCTCTCTGATATTTATTTCGTCTTTATCATCAAATAATCTGTCATCTTTAAAGAACTCTTTGGTAGTTCTAAATAAAAACTGCATGTAAGAGAGTGCGTATAAGTCAGTGCCCTTTAGACCCGGTCTGACATTTTTTTCGTGATTTTGGGCAGCATCAAGGTATTCCTGTTTTGTGAATACTTTCATACCCTTATTGTCACGCTCGAATCTAATTTTCATGAAAAGTAGTTTGCTGATTTCGTCAAACGCAGCCTCTGGAGATAGCTTATCATTATTCCTAATTATGCTATGACAAGCGCGTAACGTCTTTGTGAATTCATCACGTGTAAAAAGCTTGGTTTGATTTTTGATTTGTTCAATTCTTGCAGCATCATCTACATCTTTAGCAGTAGGAATAGCTACAACTTCATCTAATTTTTGAGGTAAATATGCAGGGTCTACATTAAAATATTTTATTTCTTTTTCGTTTGTTGTTACAAAGAATTCTGCATGTGCCCAAGAAGCATAATTAAATCCTTGGTAATAATCTTCAACTCGAATCTTAACATTTTCAGCTTTGCACTCTACTACAATAAAAGCAGCCTTTTTGTCTTTTTTGTCCTGCTCACTTTTCCAAATTACAATATCTGCGCGAGCTTTACCTTGACCACGTTTGGAGTTATTTACTTTAAGTTCCTGATCCATTTGTTCAAGAGAGTATCCATATTTGTTAGCAAGAATAGCGATGTAATATTGACGAACTCTTTCTTCTGGTGTTGATACGTGCCATGCTTTCTTTAAGGGACAATATATTTTCCCGTCTTTTTCTTGTACTTCTAAATCTGCCATTATGTATGTCCTCCTTTACTCCATGGGGGAGTATTATCTCTGTAACTATTTATCCTAAAGACCGATGCCCCCTCACACACGTTTTTTCGCGAAATTGCATAGGGGGGATTCCGGCGTCTTTTAACATATTTTATATAATATCATAGCACATAATTGCATGTAGCTGGCTGACATTAGATACAATAATCTATTTGTCTTTCCGCCAAATCATATAAATTAATGTGCTTTTTTCTTGATTTTTTGAGCCTTTTCAATGGCTTTTCGCTCACGATAGGCTTTTTGCTTTCGGGCATTTCGAACCTTCTGGCATTCTTCGGCATCACAAAATTCCTGTCGGTTACTTTTTCGGATTATGAATTTACCACAGTTCCGACAACGAATCATAATGCCTTCTGGACGATTATCCGATTTACCTTTATCTTCTGGTGCAGGGTCTTCGGAAAGCATTCTTGCAAGTGTCAGCCATGCAATATCAAATACAGAATTAATATCGGTAGAAAATTCTAATCGGTTAGTGCGGGGATCTACCTTTAATTTCATGGTAAATTCCGGAATAATGTCAATAAGTGCATTCCGTAATTCATCGTAATCATCATATGGTATAGTAGCAAATTCTCCGGTTGGAGGTTTTTCTGCCGGATGATTTTTAATGTACTCATTATCAATTCGCATTTCTTCTATGAGATTTCCTTTTGCCTCCCCATAATCTAAGTCATCCGGTATTGCAACGATAGGATGCTTATATTTATCAAAGAAAGAGTAGCCCTCAAAGTATTTTCCTTCTTTGGATAAATCATATGCAGCTTCGTCATCGGCAATACAGACACCTTCAAGAGCAACATAAAACATGACTGCATTATATAATTTTCCGAGGTCATCTAAGAAGTTGTTAATCTCGAATGTTCCGTCTTTTTCTACCATTTCTGCATCGAAGCTATTTATATCAAACGATTCATTCAATTCAGAATAAATGAAATCAATATTATATGGATGCATATTATTTGTACACCATTTCATGATGAGCTGTGTATATGGAATTTTATTATCAAAGCTGTTTATCTGCATTGCCAGATTGCAAAGGCTGGTAAGCAGTCCCTGTCCGGAAAGAAAATCTTCTTTAGGAAAGATGGGTTCATATCCGGGGCGGCAAAATGGT
Organism: Mediterraneibacter sp. 210702-DFI.5.30; assembly: GCF_020560115.1. NCBI lineage: Bacteria > Bacillati > Bacillota > Clostridia > Lachnospirales > Lachnospiraceae > Mediterraneibacter > Mediterraneibacter sp. 210702-DFI.5.30. Next base: position 93,904 of record NZ_JAJCME010000011.1, on the reverse strand, counting down.
GTTGCACAATAATCATCGCTTTTATCAATATCAAGTTCATATTTCTTGAATCGGAAAGGGTGGTAAATCAGTTGCCCGATACCACCGATTTCTTTAAATCCTAATATATCTGTTGTTTTATCTGCTTCTGATGGAATCGTTTCATCATTCCAGTTTAATGGCATATCATACCTCATTCCAATCGTTAATTCGTAACCGTTAGCGTTACCGTCAGTTTTTGGACTTCGGTTACATTATAGCTTAAAATATTCATGAAAACAATAAAAAGTTACACAAAATGCTGTAACGGATTTGTACCTTGACAATTTCATCCCGTTCTCAATGAACAAGCCTTTGTTACTGCGGGGACTGGTAGCCGCCATGAGCGGTAGCAGAGAAACGACCATTGAAGAGACGAACGCAACAAAATCTACGAAAGGAGCAACATCTTATGGAAAAAACAACTATGAGTGTGCAGGAATTATCTGCACAGATGGGAATCAGCCTGCCAAAGGCATATGAACTGGTAAAGACACCGGGATTTCCGACAATACGAATCGGAGCAAGAATTCTGATTCCGATTGAAGCTTATAAAGAATGGCTTGTAAGAACGTCTATTAACCATTAAATAGAATTGCAGAAAAGGAGGAGGTGAGCAGGATGGGAGATATGACAGTGGATGAATTAAAGGATAAAAATCTGTGGTTTTTATGGTCAGCAAAACCCGGCAAGAATGGGAAAGTTACCAAAGTTCCATTCGCAGCAAACGGAGGAGCTACAGGAACAGATGATGCACATAATGGTACATGGGTATCTTTTGATGATGCAGAATCAGCCAGAAATCAGTTTCGGGCATCGGGGCTTGGCTTGAAGATTCCGAAAGGCTTCTTCTTATTAGATATAGACCATAAGGATATTTCAGATCCATTTGCACAGCTTATGTTATCTCGGTTTTCTTCCTATGTAGAAGTATCTCCAAGTGGCAAAGGGATTCATATTATTGGGTCAGTGTGATATTACAAAACTTCCGGTACATTTTGATGACAGAAGGAAGAGACTTCTTAGCTGAAAAATAAAAAGTTTAATGCAGAAATAAAACGGCATATAAAAAGAGTAATTGTGATTATAAAACCGTGAGAACTGCTACCTCGGAAGATAGAACTGCTACCCACAGAGAAAAGGAAGGAGAGAAGAAGATGACACACAGAATATTTTATGGCACAGACTTCAAGTTGACAGATTCTGATAAGAAGATGTTTTCAAGAGAGGGATATGAATGCAAGGATTTATTGCAGGGAAGGGCAGGATTGCCTGTGGTGGTATCTCAGAAGCAGGATAAGAATTTTCCAATATGGAAAGTGCAGTATGGATTTTCGTGTCTGGTGTTCCCTACTTATGAAGATGCAATGGATTTCTGCAGAGACAGATTTACAAGATTAGATGGAAAGGCGGTGTAGTGGATGCAGATGATAAGATACCATCCTCTGATTGATGGAGATACAGATGGACTGGAAAAGGTACCGATGTTTTTATCAACAGACAAGGAAACAGTACGGCAGAACAGTAGAATGTACCTGTCGGAGATTATTTCCAATTATTACAGGCTTTATTCAAAAGAGCCGATGAGCCAGAATGCTACGGACAGCATAGAAATTCACTGTCCTTTGTGTGGTGCAGTATTAAAGCAGATGGCTCAGAATCATGATGCAAATAAACTTGGTCTGTACACCTGTGATAAGTGCAGACGATAGAACAAAGGAGGATTTTATTATGGTATTTCCATTAACTAAACTGAATAAGGAAGGAACATTGTTGAATGCGTCAAATGCATATTATTCTGAAGAATATGCACAGAGAATGTGCAGTTTATATCTGACGGATGAACTGAGCCGGGATGAGACTGGAAAGATAAAGAAAACGTACAGACTTCATGCGAGCAATGATCATACAGAGGAAATGGCATTTGCGTATGAAATTCATTGCCCGAAGTGTGGCAATCATTTGAAACAGATTGGAAGACAGCTGACATTAAATACACTTGGACTTTATAAATATCCTGTGTGTGATAGAAATTAAGGAGGAGAAAAGCATGATTAGCAATACACAGATTACGGCACAGCCAGAATATGATATTCAGTTCTGGAATGCGATGAGAAACAAAGAGGCGAGAGAGGATATTCTTGCAAAGGGTAGGGATATTAGTACAGGAACTTACAGTATGCCGACTGTTGCAGCCGGAAAGGTTATGAATGAAATTGAAAAGGAATCTGATTTCAGAAAGATAGCGACAGTTATTCGTGCATATAAAAATGGTTATAGAATCTTTGCGAAGGATTGTAAGGATAAAGCGGAATTTGTAGCGGAGGGAGCTGCAATTCCAGTATATGAAAGTGCAGGAGATTTCAATGAAAAAACGATTGAAAGCTATAAGCTGGCATCTATCGTTACATTGGATGAGGATTTTGTAAATGACGCAGGATTTGATATTGAAAAGTATCTGACACAAAAGCTTGGAAAGTCATTTGGAAAAGCTGAGGATAACGCATTTATTAATGGAACCGGAGCAGATGAACCTACTGATATTCTTCATGATACAGATGGAGCAGAAACAGCACTGGCAGTAGAAACACTGACTTATGATGATGTGATTTGTTTATATTTTAGTGTTGATAAAGAATATAGAAGAAATGGTATCTGGCTTATGAATGATAAAACAGCACTTGTACTCAGAAAACTGAAGGATAATAATGGCAATTATTTGTGGAATCAGGCAAATGATACAATTCTTGGCAAACAGGTTATTATTTCTGAATATATGCCGGATATCGAAACTGGTACTAAGCCGATTGCATTTGGTGACTTTTCATATTACTGGATTGTAGGAAGAAAGCCTGTGACGGTAAGAACATTGTTGGAAAAATTTGTACTGTATGATCAGATTGGATATCTTGCATTTGAGTTCCTTGACGGAAAACTTGTAAGAAATGAAGCAATCAAGGTTATCCAGATGGCAGATGCAGGGAAATAAGCATAGAATTGTTTGATTTTATTTCTATCATCTTGAATGGGATATATGCCCCTTGTATGGTATTTAGCTGTATTGGGGGTTAATACCCCGTTTAAATTCGCAGTTTTTGTGCGTGAAGGGGCGGCACCGTTGCCCGGCATAAAAGGTGACAGAGATTTAGACCGCCCCTGGGGGCAAATATCACAGAATCAGAGCGAAAATGACAAAAAAGAAAAAATAGTACAAAGGAGTTAGCTGTGTGACCACCTTGTCGGAAGGAGAGATACTATGAATGCAGAAAGCAATGAAATGCTTCCTGTTAGTGAGAAGTATATGATCACCATCAAGGAGGCAGCAGCTTATTTTAATATTGGTATAAAGAACCTGAGAAGAATTGCAGAGGATAACCTTGGAACGGCGGCGGTGTACTGTGGAAACCGAATCCTCATTATCCGCCCGAAGTTCGAAGAATTTATTCTTAATTCTTCAGAAATATAGTTCCTTTTATCTGCCGAAAGTAGTTGCTATTACAGGGTATAAGAGCGAACATAGGATGACCCCGAAAACCCTTGAAAACAGCCACTTTTGGCAGAAAGGAAGTCCTTTTATGGCAAGACCAAGTTTAGCAGAAAAGGATATTTTGAATCCTTCTTAGGCAATTGAATATTTTGTTTTGAGCCGGAGAAAATTTTACGATTTATTGAATAATACGGATGGGGAAGATTTTCTGGCATATTACGGAGAACGCAAGCTGATTCTTCGTGTAGCCTTTGAAAGGTATCTGCGTAACCATCCAGAACTAAGGAGGCGGGTATAATGGCAAAGGCAGGAAGAGGACAGACAAGGCGAGACTCCAAACGCAGAGTATTAAGACCGGGAGAAAGCATAAGAGCAGACGGAAAATATCAATATAAATATCACATTGATGGAAAACCACATTTTGTATACAGTTGGAAACTAGAGCCTACGGACAAACTTCCAAAGGGCAAGAAGCCATGCCTCTCCCTTCGTGAATTGGAAAAACAGGTAAACACAGATTTGGATTTGCTTGTAAATATCGTAGACGGACAGATGACTGTCTGTGAACTGGTAGACCGATATTTGAAAACAAAGACAGGAGTAAGGCAAAGCACAAAACAGGGATATGTTACAGTACAGAGATTACTTGCAAAGGAAGCATTTGACAAAAAGACGATACGAAGTGTGAAAACATCCGATGCAAAGCTGTTCCTTATCAAATTGCAGCAAGAGGATGGGAAAAGCTACAGTTCCATTCATACCATCCGGGGAGTGCTGCGCCCGGCCTTTCAGATGGCGGTGGATGATGACATTCTGGTAAAGAATCCATTTGGATTTCAGCTTGCCGGAGTATTGGTAAATGACGCAGTCACAAGAGAGGCAGTCACAAAAGAGCAGATGAGAAAGTTCCTAAAGTTTGTGCATGACGATGTGGTGTACTGTAAATACTATGAAGTAGTGTACATATTATTTCATACAGGAATGCGAATATCGGATGATGATGATAAAATAAGACTAAATCAACGGAAACCCAGTAAATACAAGGGGTTGAGTCGATTTGGTCCTGAAAAAAACTTGCAACGAATCAACAAATTTATGAAGGAAAGGCCTACCTTTTATAAAAAACTTATTCAGATGAAAGAAAATTTCCGCTTTTATCTGAGATGCTTTTACTGTATCACGAAAGTGGTGATATTACAATTTAATAGCGAAAAACAGGACCGAATTAGCTCGTAATGGATGAAAATCTGTTTAGCTGATTCGGTCATTTTTATTGATTGAAAGGTGATGAAAAAATGGCTAGAATTATTTCTATTGTAAACCAAAAAGGGGGAACGGGAAAATCCGCATGTACAGCTAATTTAGCAGTAGGATTGGCACAAAAGAATATGAAAGTGTTGATTGTAGATGCAGATCCACAGTCTGATGTATCCGCAGGATTTGGATATCGTGATTGTGATGAAAGTAATGAAACACTTACAGCTCTTATGGATACAGTAATGAAAGATGAAGATATTCCTTCAGACTGTTATATCAGGCATCAGGCAGAAGGAATAGACATTATCTGTTCTAACATTGGACTGGCAGGTACGGAAGTACAGTTGGTAAATGCAATGAGCAGGGAATATGTATTGAAACAGATTTTATATGGTATCAAGGATCAATATGATGCAATTATCATTGATTGTATGCCATCATTGGGAATGATCACAATCAATGCACTGGCTGCATCAGATGAAGTACTAATTCCGGTTGAAGCGTCTTACCTGCCAATCAAAGGATTGCAGCAGTTATTAAAAACGATCGGTAAGGTCCGTAAGCAAATCAATCCGAAGCTGCAAGTCGGTGGAATTCTGTTTACGATGGTGGATGCTCATACGAATGATGCCAGGAATAATATGGAACTTCTCAGAAATGTATATGGAAGTCAAATTAATATCTTTGATAATTATATTCCATTTTCCGTAAGAATGAAGGAGGCAGTCAGAGAAGGACAGAGTATTTTCTCTTATGATCCGAAAGGCAAAGCTACAGAAGCTTATCGGAGAGTGACGGAGGAGGTGCTGAAAGATGCCATCTAAAAAAAGAGCAACACCCATTTCCTTACAGCCGCTTGATGCGTTGTTTGGAACAAGCGAAGAGACAACCAATGGAATCAGTGAGATAGCAATAGGAAGCCTTCATCCGTTTCCAAATCACCCATTTCAAGTAAAAGATGATAAGAAAATGGAGGAATTGTCTGAAAGCATTACACAATATGGCGTGTTGGTTCCCGGTATTGTGCGGTTGAGAGAGTCCGGTGGTTATGAGCTTGTAGCTGGTCATCGGCGAAAACGAGCATGTGAACTTGCAGGATTAGAGAAAATGCCGGTTATCATCAAAGATATTACAGATGACGAAGCGACGGTGATCATGGTAGATTCCAACATTCAGCGAGAAGAGCTACTAATCAGCGAAAAGGCATTCGCTTATAAAATGAAATATGAGGCGTTAAAGCGTCAGGGGAAACGGTCTGATTTAACTTCTTGCCAAGTTGGCAAGAAGTTAGCGGCGGAAGAAGTCAGTCAGAATACAGGAGATAGTTCCAGACAGATTCTTCGATATATTCATCTGACAGAGTTGATCGCAGAGTTTTTAGAATTGGCAGACGAGAAGAAGCTTCCCTTTAATACAGCTGTTGAAGTTTCCTATTTGAGAACTGAAGAGCAGCAGATATTACTTCAGTATATGCATAATCACAATATAGTACCGTCCATGAAGCAGGCAAAGGAATTGAAACAGATTTCAAAAGAACGGATGTTGACGTATTCAGAGATTGACCAGATTTGCATGAATGAAAGTATTGAAAAAGTTCAGGTGCAGATTCCGGCGAAGAAATTGAAACAATATTTTCCAGAGACATATACAAAGACTCAGATGGAAGAAATTATATTTATGCTTCTGGCATCGTGGGCAGAAAGAGAGGGTAAAGAATGAACAATGAAGATATGGCAAGTAGAATACAAGTCTATCTGAAAAAGATAGAAAAGATACGTGTTAAACGGATAAAAAGAGAGAAATTTAAACATTTGTTGAAAACATTAGGATTATCAGCAGGAAGGAAGTGAAAGTATGGCTTTAAAAATTGTACGAAGATATGATGCGAACGGAAGGGAGCTTACGGAGAAAGATCTGGAAACCTTTCGATTGGATTCTCCTGTGGTTAGAGAAATACTGGCAAACCTTAATCGGGAGGTGGCGGAAGGAATCAGACAGAGGGAGAAAAAAAGATGACGATTGAAGATGTAATTAAAAAATCAATTCTGCCACTGGCATTTATGGTATTCTGGTTTTGGATGACAAAAACAATTATGAAGGTCAGTGGGCAGACGGATTGGTTCTGGTGGGTATTTATTGCCGGACTTCCATTTGGAATACATAAAATGCGGTTGATTCTAATTCCGAGAGGAATGGATACCACAGCAACACTTGGGATGGCTGCATTAAGTGTCATTATTGGAGCATTGATTGGAAGCATCATGATTCCAGTGTATGTGATCAGAGCGATATACGTGTTTATACGGTATGTCATTGGAAAATAGAATATTAGATTGATAAGAGGCAGGCTTGCGAAAATAAAAATCGTAAGTCTGCCTCTTTTTTTGTGCTTAAAAACAGGCAATTCAGGGGAATTCCCTTTTGCAAATATATATATTCTTGGAGGATTTTTAAGATGAGAGAGCGAATTGAAAGTAAGCATGTAACAAAGGAAATCAAAAGTCAGATGCCAGTGATTCCGGTGGCAATTGTTAAAGAAAGAGGCTGTACGTTCTGCCCATATTATCTGGGCAATTATGAGAAACAGCCACGCTGTATGATGAAAACCTGTGCCTGGGATGATGAAAATGAACGTTTCCATCCAGTTCTTCGTGAACTGATCCCATTTTACAAAGAGAAGATGGAAAAAGCAGAAGAAAAATTCCTGGCAATGAAAAAGATTTACACAACACTGTTAGGAATGTTTGCCGATGAAATGAAGCAGGAAGAGTTGGAAAAAGATGAATGTTACGGATGTGCCTATGGAAAATGTGGACCATGTATCGGTATCTGTTACAAATCAATGAAAGCATAGGAGGGGTAAGCCAATGAATACAACAGTTATTTCCGGGCGATTAGTAAGAAATCCCGGATACAACGAAGTGGAGAATGAAAAAGGACTTCATAAGATTGCCAAGTTTGTTCTGGCAGTCAGAAGAAATTATTCCGATGAAGTCAGTTTCATTCCGGTAAAGGCTTTTGCAAAGAAAGCAGAATTTGCCAGAGATTATCTGATGCAGGGAACGAAGGTCATGGTGGAAGGCGAGATTGTCACAGGTAATTATGAAGATAAGGATACTGGGAAAAAGATCTATACCACCGAAGTGTATGCAAACCGGATTGAATTCGCAGGTGCAAAAATGGTTGACAGACCACCGTTTCCAGAAGATGCGGAAGGGTTCTTAGAGATCCCAGAGGGTATGGAAGAAGAAATGCCGTTTAGATAGAGGAGGATAAAAGATGGTTTCAGTAGATCAGGCGTATATGGTAGGGCATATGAAAAATGCCGATGGAAGTATCAACAACAAAAATGTAGTGCTGTCAGCAGCATGTGAAGCAGCGGAACTGTTCCAGTGCATGATGGCAGTAAATCAGAAACTGGAGGACTGGCAGAGATTTAATCACACCTTGGAGATGCATCTTAGAAGTGTGGAATGTGAGAAAATCCATGATATCTGTCAGGCAGTATACGGAATGAAACATCCGTCCAATGAACTGGAAGGATTGTATCTGGCAAGAGAGGATGAACAGATATGCCTGCTGTACTATCAGGTGTTTGTAGGGATGCTGGAAATCAATATTAATTCAGCCGAAGTGCTGTACAAACAGAAGGAGGAAACAATCAATGAGTAAGATGGAGTATATGCCGGTAGATTGTCTGCAGGTGCCAAAGGTGCTGTTTCAGATGGAAAAATACAAAAATCTGTCAAATACAGCAAAGATTCTATACAGCTTATTTCTGGATCGTTTGAAATTTGCGGTGCAAAATGGCTGGGTAGATCATAACGGGAATCTGTTTGTTATCTATCCCAAAAGTGAAATAAAGAAAGACCTGAATACGACTCGGTATGGAGTAGATCAGGCAGTACAGGAACTGGTTCAGGTTGGTAAACTGGTGCGTATCATTCCAAACAATGGAAAGGCGAACCACTTTTATATCAATGGTATTTATGAAAATGAGATGGAGGAAGAATCAATGATGACATTAGATACTATCATGGCAAATATGCCGCTGGCTGAAAGAGAAATTATTATGGATAAGATGGTGAAAGCATCCAGAGATATTTTTGAAACTATTGCGGATATGGGATATATTGATCAATATGAAACGTCTTTAACTGCAATGGAAAAGCGAGGATACCAGGATGAGCTTGGAGAGATGGATATTGATCAAATTAAGGCTGATGGATATGAGTTTGGTATGGATCTTGCATTTGGAATTCTGGAGGAAAATGAAAATAATCCTGCTCGTGTGTTAGATATCCAGAAATATGTGAACAGACAGTATGAAAGCTGTTCAAAAAAGAAGTTTATGAAGGTCCTGGAAACCCTTGTTCATGCGATGGGGAATGATGAAGGCTTTATTGGTGATATGTATGCTTGTAACAAGAAGGCCAGAAATTATTATTTGGACGAAATGATTCAATCATTCAATTTTGTATTTGATGAGATGTGCCATGGTACAGGCAGTGCAGCAAATTGTGATTTTGATGTAGAAGAGTAGGAAAATATTATGGCAGATTTTGAATATTTCAGAGCAGAAGAATCTGACCAGTTTTCTTTTTTTCGGATACCAAAAGCTCTGTTCACAGAAAAAGAGTTTGCAAGCCTGTCCACAGACGCAAAGCTCCTTTATGGAATTCTGCTTGATCGAATCAGCCTGTCCAAGAAAAATGGCTGGATTGACAGTGAGGGTTATGTCTATATCATTTACACGATCGCAGAATTGCAGGAGCTGTTGCGAATGTCGCATACGACAGTGACAAAGCTTCTATATGAGCTGGATAGTGTGCATGGGATTGGATTGATCGAGCGGTATCGGCAGGGGAATAATCGTCCCTCTGTCATATATGTGAAAAATTTTGTAAAACGGAGTAGAGGAAAGCCAGTAAGATACTTTGTTTCTGGAATGCCAGAAACTGGAAATCCAGACTGCAAAGAATTGGAAATCCGGATTGCAAGAAACTGGAAGTCCGGAACGCAAAAAAATAGAAGTCCGGACTGCAAGAATCTGGATGGAAGTAATACTAAGATAAATAAGACTGAAAAGAATCATACTGATAAGAGTAAGGGCAATACACCCGCTTTGGAAGAAAAATTCAGTCAATATGGTAGATTTAAAAATGTTGTTCTGTCGGAAGCTGAACTGCAGGAGTTGATGACGCTATTTCCATGGGATTACCAGAAACGGATTGATCATCTTTCTGTTTATATGAAATCCAGTGGAAAAGAGTATCAAAACCATTTTGCAACAATCTGTCTTTGGGCAGAAAGGGATGGAACCAGGATAGGAATGGATAAATATGAATTTCAGGAAGGAGAAAGCCTGTGATGGAAAACAAAGTAACAGCAGATTATCTGGACGAAGAGGGATGTCTTCATTGTGGCACCTGTGGAAAAAGAAAACAGATGAAAGTCAGTCTGATGGGTTTTGAGCATGTAGTGTCCTGTTTGTGCGAATGCGAGGTAAAAGCCAGGCAGGAACTGGATGAGAAGATGCAGCGGGAAGAAGAACAGCGGCAGCTTTATCAGAGAAAATCCGTCGGACTTCGGGAAAGAAGATTCTGGGAATGGAAATTTGAAAATGACAATGGAAGCAACCAGAAGATACTAATCGCCAGGCAGTATGTAGAAAACTGGACAGATATGAAGAGAAAAAATGTAGGATTGCTTTTGATGGGACCGGTTGGAACCGGGAAGAGCTTTTTTGCAGGCTGTATTGCAAATGCACTTTTGGAACAGGGAGAACGTGTCATGATGACAAACTTTTCCAGGATTTTAAATGAAATGACCAGCTATCAGGCAGATAAGAACCAGATTATACAAAATCTTGTGGATTATCCGCTGCTGATTATTGATGACTTGGGAATAGAACGAAATTCCGAGTTTGCTTTGGAGCAGGTCTATAATGTGATAGACAGCCGCTATTGTAAAATGCTTCCGCTGATCATAACAACGAATCTGGGACTGAATGAAATGAAGTCCACAGATTTGGATACTGCCCATCAGCGTATTTACAGTAGAATACTTGAAATGTGTGTTCCCATCTATTGTGGTGGAGAAGATAAGAGAAAAGAAGAAGGGACAGAAAAACTCGTACAGGTGCAGAACCTGATTACCGGTTAATCTGTCTTTTTTCATTAAAGGGGGTGATTGCCATGATTACAGATTTGGACAGCAGTTGAATCGCTGAAAGGAGGGAAAAGTCATGCAGGAAGAGGTAACTCAGAAAACGGTCACGTTCTGTATTCGGGCTACTAAGATTACGGCAGACCTGTTGAAAAAGGTTCTTGTTGCGTATCTGCGTCATCAGAAGCAGAAATCAGTAGAGAAGAAAGCACAGAAAAATCAGCCGAAACAGGGAAAGGTCACGGTAAAAGAGCTGGCAAAACAGAATGCCGGGATGGTCAATATCGAGATCACGGACAAAAATATCAAGTCCTTTGAACGGTATGCCAGAAAATATGGGATCAATTATGCTCTGAAAAAAGACAAGAGCAAAGAGCCGCCGGTTTATCTGGTATTTTTCAAGGGACGTGATCAGGATGCCCTCAATGCTGCTTTCCGTGAGTTTTCCCAGAAACAGATTCAAAAAGCGAATAAACCTTCCATTCATAAGCGTCTTGCAGCTTACCGGGCAATGATGCCAAAGAAGACGAAGGACAAAGTAAAGAGCCGACATCAGGAACAGAGCCGATGAAGAAACAAAACGGCAATAATCTGATGCAGAAGTGGAAGAATAAAGCTGGGGTCAGGCTGTCCGCCCTGGATAAAAAGAAACTGGTTCTTACGAATCTTCCCTATGTTCTGACCGCTTTTTATGCGGATCGAGCATCCTGCCTATACAGGAGCAGTCCCGGAGAAGATATAGGGAACAAACTGTTATATGCGATGGAACATGCAGATCGGATTTTTACAGGGATTCTGTTGAGTTTTGACCTGAGAGATCTATTGGTTGGAGTTACTGTCGCAGTTGTTTTGAAACTATTAGTTTGGCAGAAACAGTCAGATGCAAAGAAACTTCGGAAAGGAATCGAGTATGGTTCAGCCAGATGGGGAACTGCAGAGGATATCAAGCCTTATATGTCAGATGATCCCTGGATGAATATTCCGTTGACAGCAACAGAAGCACTGACTATGGAGAGCAGACCAAAGCAGCCGAAGTATGCGAGAAATAAAAATATCGTGGTCATCGGTGGCAGTGGTTCCGGAAAGACACGATTTTTTGTAAAGCCGTCGGTCATGCAGATGAATTGTTCCATGGTCATTACAGATCCGAAAGGTACTCTGATCGAAGAGTGCGGGAAGATGTTAGCAAAGGGACCGCCTAAGAAAGATAAGAATGGAAATATTATGAAAGATAAATCTGGAAAAGTGGTTCATGAGCCATATGTGATTAAGGTTCTGAATACCATCAATTTTTCCAAATCGCTTCATTACAATCCATTTGCTTATATACGGTCTGAAAAAGATATCCTGAAGCTGGTGACAACAATCATTGTGAATACCAAAGGCGAAGGGGAAAAAGTTTCCGAAGATTTTTGGGTGAAAGCAGAGAAATTGCTGTACACAGCACTGATTGCTTTTATCTGGTATGAAGGGGATGAAGAGGAAAAGAATCTGAATACCCTTCTGGATCTTTTGAACGAAAGCGAAACCCGTGAAGAGGATGAAACTTATCAGAATCCGGTGGATATGATGTTCCAGGAACTGGAAGAAAGAGATCCGCAGCACTTTGCGGTCAGACAGTATAAAAAATATAAAATGGCGGCTGGAAAGACAGCGAAAAGTATTTTGATATCCTGTGGAGCCAGACTTGCCCCATTTGATATCGCAGAACTTCGTGAGATCATGTCTTACGATGAAATGGAACTGGATAAGATCGGAGACAGGAAAACAGCCTTGTTCTTGATTATGTCCGACACAGATACAACCTTTAACTTTGTGATTGCCATGTTACAGTCACAGCTTTTCAATCTGCTTTGCGATAAGGCAGATGATGAATATGGTGGAAGACTTCCGGTGCATGTGCGTGTCATCGCTGATGAGTTTGCCAACATCGGACAGATTCCTCAGTTTGACAAGCTGATTGCAACCATACGAAGCAGGGAAATCTCTGCTTCTATTATTTTGCAGTCCCAGAGTCAGTTAAAGGCAATGTATAAGGATAGTGCAGATACCATTCTGGGCAACTGTGATACCACACTATTCCTTGGTGGAAAAGAGAAAACTACCTTAAAGGAAATGAGTGAGCTTCTGGGGAAGGAAACCATTGACCTGTATAACACTTCGGAGACGAGGAGTAATCAGAAGTCCTTTGGATTGAATTACCAGAAAACAGGCAAACAGCTGATGACGGAAGATGAGATTGCAGTCATGGATGGAGGAAAATGTATCCTGCAGATCCGTGGTGCCAGACCATTTTTCTCGGATAAATATGATATCACGAAACACAAAAACTATCGGCTTCTTGCAGATGAAAACGAGAAGAACCGGTACAAAGTAGAGAAAGAGTTAAATCCGCAGTACACACCGAAACCCGAAGAAGAGGTGGAAGTGATTCATGTAGAACTGTCGGAGTAACCTTGGGAATGAACGAAAAATAATGAGGAAAGGAATAACTGACATTAGGTGCGCCGGCTTTTTAGTCGGTGTTTTTTCATTCCCGTAAACACCTGAAAGAAGTCAGTTTTGGTTTATGAATATATGGCATTTTTTAGCAGTGCAATTACAACTTTAAAAACTCTTGTAGTCGCAATCGGCGCAGGTCTTGGTGTGTGGGGTGTCGTAAACCTTCTGGAAGGATATGGAAATGACAATCCCGGCGCTAAGAGCCAGGGCATCAAACAGCTGATGGCTGGTGCCGGAATCATGCTGCTGGGAACTACCCTGATTCCACAGCTGGCAACATTGTTCTCTTAAGAGGAGTGGTAGATGAACACCATCATTGAGAGAATTACGGAAGCGATAAAGGATATCCTGATTGGACTTATCAAGTCATGTTTGGATAACATGTTCACGTCTGTCAATGAGCAGGTGGGAACCATAGCCGGGCAGGTGGGACAGACACCGCAGGGATGGAATGCAGGGATTTTTAATCTGATTCAGAATATATCCCAAACGGTGATTGTCCCCATTGCGGGACTGATCATCACCTTTGTCCTGTGCTATGAATTGATCACGATGGTAACACAGAAAAACAATTTCCATGAATTTGAGACTTATAACATTTTCCTCTGGATCTTCAAAGCGTATGTAGCCATTTATCTGGTGACAAATACGTTCAATATCACGATGGCGGTCTTTGATGTTGGCCAGCATGTGGTCAACAATGCCGCCGGGGTGATATCAGGAAACACTGCGGTGGATGCAACAGAAGCAATTTCACGGATTGTGGATGCCCTGGAGGATATGGAGTTAGGGGATTTGTTCCTGCTATCCATGGAAACGATGTTGATCAGTGTTACCATGCACATTCTGTCAATTATCATTACGGTAATCTTGTTCGGAAGAATGATAGAAATTTACCTTTATACTTCCATAGCACCAATTCCGTTTGCCACCATGACCAATAAGGAATGGGGCAATATCGGAAACAACTATTTAAAAGGCTTGTTCGCACTGGCATTTCAGGGATTCTTCATGATGGTCTGTGTGGGAATTTATGCAGTTTTAGTAAATGCAATGACCATATCCAGTGATCTTCATGCAGCTATGTTTTCAGTAGCGGCTTATACCGTGATTCTTGCATTTTCATTATTCAAGACCGGAAGCCTTAGCAAATCTATATTCAATGCCCACTAGCGGGCAGGAAAGGAGCGCATACCATGGCGTATGTACCAGTACCAAAAGACCTTACCAAGGTCAAAACAAAAGTAGCATTAAATCTGACAAAGCGGCAGCTGATTTTCTTTTCACTTGCCGCAGTTGTGGGAATTCCGTTTTATCTGTTCATGAGAAAACCAATCGGTTCCAGTATTGCTGCCATTTTGATGGTAACGATCATGCTTCCGTTTTTCTTCATGGCAATGTATGAAAAAGACGGACTTCCCTTTGAAAAAGTGGTGGCAAATATCATTCGACAGAAGTTTATCTGTCCGGCAGTAAGACCATATAAGACAGAAAATTTTTATCAGGAGATTTCCACCCTTGTAAAAAAGGAGGGTGTGCTGGATGGCAAAAAAGACAAAGCAGGAGACTCAGCAGGAGCGTCTGTCCCTGGCGGAAAAAAGAAACCGTCAGGAAAGAAGAAACAAAAAAAGCAGAAAAGAAAGAGAACAGGAAAAGCGTAAGAAGAAACAGGAACGGGACCGCAGGAAACAGAAAAGCATTCCTACAACTGCACAGCAGAGTATTCCGTATATTCGGATGTTGCAGGATGGTATCTGCCAGGTGACAAAGACCTTTTTCTCCAAGACGATTCAGTTTTACGACATCAATTATCAGCTTGCTTTAAACGAGGATAAGACCACGATATTTGAGAATTACTGTGATTTCTTAAATTACTTTGATTCTTCCATCAGTGTGCAGCTGTCCTTCATCAATCAGCAGGTGGATGTGGCAGAATTTGAAAAAAGCATTGATATTCCGGATCAGAACGATGACTTCAATGCCATTCGTGAAGAGTACCGTACTATGCTGAAAAATCAGCTTTCCAAGGGAAATAATGGTCTGGTAAAGACGAAATATATCACTTTTGGAATCGAAGCAGAAAGTCTGAAGGTAGCAAGACCAAGGCTTGAAAGAATCGAAACAGATATCTTAAATAACTTTAAGGTTCTGGGAGCACAGGCACATTCTTTGAATGGACTGGAAAGGCTGGAGATTATGTATCATGTGTTCAACCAGGATCGGATCGAACCATTTAAGTTCCAGTACAAGATGCTACCAGAAACCGGATTAAAGACCAAAGATTTTATTGCACCGACTTCCTTTAACTTTTCCAAGAATCAGACATTTTTGATGGGAAGAACGATGGGAAGTGTAAGTTACCTGCAGATTCTTGCACCGGAGCTGACAGACCGGATGCTTGCAGATTTTCTGGATGTAGATGACAGTATTAATGTCAACATCCATATCCAGTCTATTGACCAGAGTTCAGCGATCAAGATGATCAAGAGCAAGATTTCAGATTTGGATAAGATGAAGATCGAAGAGCAGAAACGAGCGGTACGTTCCGGTTATGATATGGACGTGCTTCCATCGGACCTTGTGACTTATGGAGAAGAAGCGAAGAACCTGCTGGAAGATCTGCAGTCCAGAAATGAGCGAATGTTTCTTGTGACGGTTCTGGTTATGAATACCGCAAAGAAGCGTCAGAAGCTGGATAATAATATTTTCCAGGTACAGGGAATCGCACAGAAATATAACTGTTCCTTAAAACAGCTGGATTATCAGCAGGAAGCAGCACTCATGTCCTGTATTCCGCTTGGAGTCAATCGAATTGAAATTCAGAGAGGGCTTACCACATCATCAACCGCAATCTTTGTGCCATTTACGACACAGGAACTGTTTCAGGAAGGGGAAGCTCTTTATTATGGATTGAATGCGTTATCCAATAACATGATCATGGTTGATCGGAAACGCCTGAAGAACCCAAATGGACTGATTCTTGGTACACCAGGTTCTGGTAAGTCATTTTCAGCAAAGAGGGAAATTACGAACTGTTTTCTGATTACGGAAGACGATATCATTGTCTGCGATCCAGAAGCCGAGTATTCGGCACTTGTGCAGGCGCTGCATGGACAGGTGGTTCGGGTTTCACCGGTATCTGACCAGTATATCAATCCGATGGATCTGAACCTGAATTATTCCGAGGAAGACAATCCGCTGTCATTAAAAGCAGATTTTATTTTATCTCTGTGTGAGTTGATTGTTGGTGGAAAGAATGGACTGGAGCCGGTAGAAAAAACGATTATTGACCGTTGTGTTCGGTTAGTATATCAGGAATACCTTGCCGATCCAATACCGGAGAAGATGCCAATCCTGGAGGACTTATACAACCTTCTGAGAAAACAGGAAGAGCCAGAAGCACAGCGACTGGCCACTTCATTGGAGATCTATGTTACAGGTTCTTTGAATGTATTTAACCATCAGACGAACGTGGATATCAATAACCGTATTGTCTGCTTTGACATCAAAGAACTTGGCAAACAGCTGAAAAAGATTGGGATGCTCGTAATCCAGGATCAGGTCTGGAACAGGGTAACGATGAACCGTTCTGCCCATAAGTCCACCAGATACTATGTGGATGAGTTCCATCTTCTTTTGAAGGAAGAGCAGACTGCAGCTTATAGTGTGGAAATCTGGAAGAGATTTCGTAAATGGGGTGGTATTCCAACTGGTATCACCCAGAATATTAAGGATTTGTTGTCTTCCAGGGAGATAGAGAATATATTTGAAAATTCAGATTTTATTTATATGCTCAACCAGGCTTCCGGTGACCGGCAGATTCTTGCAAAACAGCTGAATATCTCACCAACCCAGCTGTCCTATGTAACCAACAGTAATGAGGGGGAAGGACTTCTGTTCTATGGAAATGTCATTATTCCATTCGTAGACAGATTCCCGAAGAATTCCCTCTATAAAATCATGACAACCCGCTTGGAGGAAACTTCCGAAGCAGGTTAAATCAAAGGAGAAGACAATGTTACGAGCAATTTCATATGTATTAACTTTTAGTGGCGGTGCTGTATTTGGCATCGCTTTTCTCTGTTTATTACAGGCAGGGAAAGGGTATCCGAAGAAGGAGGAGTAATCAGTGGCAGAACAGAGAATGAAAGTCAGGGATAAGAAGGTCCAGAAGATGACCAAAGATGGTCTGGTGGAAGAAAACCTGACGGATAAATCTTCTGTTCGTGTCAGTAACCGTGCCAGTGATGTGCAGATGGGAATAAAACAGGGGGAAAAAGCAGAAAACCTTGTGGATAAGTCTCCCCGCCAGTCTGAACGGAGTGGGAAAAATATTCGACCCTCTGTGCAAAAATCCAGGGATGCACCGGAACTGATACGGACAGAGAAGCAAAGTGAGGATTTGGGACAGAGTAGTAAACAGCAAAATAGAAAAAGAATCCGTGCTGAAGTCGGAAAAGAATCCAGACTTGCAGAAAAATCCGAAGCCGGACAGTCAGGGAGACTGAAAGAAAAACGTGCTGATCTATCAGAAAACAGAGGAGACAGCCGGAGAAATCAGACAGGTGGCAGCAAAAAGCCAAAACAAAAACAACGTTTGAAGTTTGCTTATGAGGAAACTGGTACTTCTGTGAAAAATGACAAAGATATGGAGAAATTGAACCAGATGGATACGGATGGAGTCAATTTCCGTCATCAGAAACAGAAGGAAAAAGCCAAAAAGTTTTCTTATGAGGAAGCAAGAAAGAAAAAGGAAGCAAAGCAGCATTCCAAGAAGGCACAGGTTTATCAGGCAAATGAAGGAGAGGGTTCTGGAAAGAAGAAATCCCGCCTGAAGTTTGGGGAAGGGGAATCTGTGAAAACAGAAAAAGCTTTTGTTGTTAAGAAAGCAGGAAGTGCAACTTCCGCAGCATTGCACCGTGAGATCAGTAAAAATGAAGACGATAATGCGGCAGTAGAAGGTGCCTATAAGTTGGAAGAAGGCTGCGAAGGTATTTACCGGCTGGAACAGAGAAGTGCCAGACGAAGGAAACAGAGGGCTTCCAGAAAGAGAAGCAGACTGGAGAGACAGGCAGAGAAACAGACACAGGCGGCAGCCCGTCAGGAGCAGAAGAAGCTAAAAAAACAGATTCAGAAGCAACAGATCAAACGGGATTATGCCAAAGCAAAGCGAAGTGAACAGACCGTAGGTACAGCTACAAAAGGTACGATTGATTATATCAAGAAGATTGGCGGCAAAGTCACCAACTTCTTTAAAGAAAACCGGAAGGTGTATATCAGTGTGGCAGTTCTGATCGGATTGATGTTTCTGATTATAACGAATGTCACGTCATGCTCTGCAGTGTTTTTACAAAATGTGATCACTTACACGGGAACCAGTTATCTGTCATCGGATCAAGCAATCCGGGAAGCGGAACTGTATTATACACAGCTGGAAGCTAATCTGCAGGAGCGGATTAACAACATGGAGTCTGAAGAACCGGGACATGAGGAATACCGATATAACATCGGACCTATTGAGCATGATCCGTTTATCCTAATCAGTTATCTGTCAGCAAAGTATGAGGAGTTTACTTTTGAACAGGTCAAGCCTGAACTGGATGCATTGTTTGCAGAGCAATATCATCTGACTACTGAAGCAGTCAATGAAACTGTGACAGAGACAGCAACAGTAAGAGTTGGAGAATCGTTGGGACAGGTTGTAACAAGCGGATATTGTAACTGTCCAATCTGTTGTGGTATTTGGAGTGGAGGACCGACTGCCAGTGGAGCATATCCAACAGCCAATCATACCTTAGCAGTAGATGCTTCCAATCCGTTTGTTCCAATGGGAACAAAGGTGGTCATGAATGGTGTCGAATATACGGTAGAAGATACCGGAGCTTTCGCAAGATACGGTGTACAGTTTGATGTCTATTATGACAGTCATGCGGCAGCATCCGCACATGGTCATAAGACCTGGGAATGCTATCTGGCAGATGATAATGGAAGCCAGGAAGTGGAAGTGACCAGGACAAGAGATGTAGATGTGCTGAATGTCACCTTAAACAGCGGAAATCTGATGTCGATCTGTCAGGACAGGCTGGGATTTTTCCAGAAAGAACTGTTCAGTGCCTACAACGATACAAAAGGCAACTTGCAGATGTTTGCGACACCGGTTGATTTTAACTGGTATTCCAGTGTGACCAGCTATTATGGATACAGGATTCACCCGATTTCTGGAGCTAATCAGTTACACAATGGCATGGATATCGGGGCACCGGAAGGAACAAAAGTGATGGCAGGACTGACAGGAACAGTTACAACTTCTGCTTATAACGACAGTTATGGCAATTATGTTGTAATCAAGGACAGTAAAGGCTATGAACTACGGTATGCACATTTAAGCAGCCGGAGTGTATCTGCAGGAGCATCCGTCACGAAAGGTGATGAGATAGGTCTTGTAGGAAATACTGGAAATTCCACAGGAAGCCATCTTCATATTGAACTTCTGAAAAATGGAGAGCGGTTAAACCCGATCTTTTATCTGGAAACTGGAGAAGGAGCAGGCTTTGGCGGCAATGAATATACCAGTGAAGCAGCACAGCGTTTGTTAAATGAAGCAGCGAGATATCTCGGAACACCGTATGTGTGGGGTGGATATTCCCCAAGTGGATTCGATTGTTCCGGATTTGTAAGCTACTGTCTGACAAACTCTGGTGTAAGGAATACAGGAAGACTAACAGCACAGGGACTGTACAACATTTGTACACCAGTATCCCAGTCGGAGGCACAGCCGGGAGATTTGATCTTCTTTACTGGAACTTACGACGCAGGGGAGCCGGTAACGCATATCGGAATCTATGTAGGCAATGGTCAGATGATCCATTGTGGACATCCGGTGCAGTATACGTCCATCAATTCCCCATACTGGCAGAGCCATTTCTATGGATTTGGACGATGGTAAGAAAAAAGGGCGGCTGCATCAGCCGTCCGGAAAGGAGAAGCGATGAAAAGTCTTGAAAAAGCAACGGCGGATTATGAGAAAGCCAAAGAGAAAATGGAAACCTCCAAAGCCAGATATGAAGCAGATTTAAAGCGTTTCAAGGCTGCGGAGATTGCCAAAACAGAAGCGGAAAATCTGGAAATTGTAAGAATTATCCGTGCAATGGATATGAGTATTCCAGAATTGGAAGCTTTCAAAAAGAGAATGAAAAATGAACTGCCCGGCAGGGTAGAAATACAGAAGGAGGAAACAAAAGCCGATGATGAATCTGGAAAAAATGAAACAGAAGAAGAGAACAATTACTAAAAGCAGGGTAAAAAAGAGCTTGCTTGCAGCAACGACATTTCTTTGCCTGACAACACCTTTGCTCCAGACACAGACTGCTTATGCAGCTGAGAATACCACGCCTGCAATCACGATTGAGAAACCGGATGGCTGGAAACAGGGAGAAACAACCATTGCTGTTACGGTAGATGCCAGTCATATGCCGGAAGGTTTCTCAATAGCAAAGATTGAAGCAAAAGCAGGAAAAGATGGAAGCTGGCAGGATGTAACCGGAAGTGGAAGTATCACGATCACTGGAAACCAGACAGTGTATGTGCGTGTGACAGATGGTGAGGGGAAGGTCTATGAGCAGAATCGCTCTATTAAGTGTTATGACACGGAAAAGCCTACACTCTCTGCTTCCCTGACAGATGGTGTGCTGACGATTCAGGGGAATGATACAGTATCAGGGATTACTGCAGTAACAGTCAATGGCACCACTTATACAGACTTGAAGGATGGAATGCTGAGAGTGCAATTGACACAGAAAGATTTTACTACAAAACAGATTGAGATTACGGTAACAGACGGTGCCGGAAATACGTCTGAAAAGTATGTGTTACAGAATCCTTATTATGAATGGGCAAAGAAGCAGGCAGAGAAACAGAAAACTTCCATTGACAGTAATGGTGCAATGGCAACCACGACCAGTGCAGATGCAACTGGGACTGAGAAAACAACGACTTCACCGCTTCCGCAGGATGCACAGGCTTCTGAGCCGACAGATGCAAAAGGAACCGTGGATGATCGGACAGTGACAGGTATTGAGGAACAGCTTAATAAAGAAGGCGAGACAGCAGATTCTGTTACTAAAACAGCTACGGAAGGCACAAAAGAGTTTTATACCATTTCAACTAAGAGTGGTAAGATTTTCTATCTGATTATTGACAATTCAAAATCTCAGGATAATGTGTATTTTCTTACAGAAGTCAGTGAAAAAGATCTGATGAACTTCACACTTTCTGATTCGGTGACACTTCCGGAAGTGGATACGGTTTATGCAGAACCAGAGAAAAAAGCAGAGGAAGAAAAACCGGAAACGACAGAGACAGATGAGAAAGATAAGGTAGAGGATGATATTCAGATGCCTGAAGATAAAAGTCCATTTGGAACGTATCTTTTGATTGCACTGGTTGCAGTCGGAGCTGCGGCAGGAGGATATTACTTCAAAGTCTATAAACCAAAGCATGAATATGATGACGAGGATGAGATGGAAGAGGATGAAGATGAATCCGAAGATTCAGAGTCAGAAAAACGGGAAGTAGACGATGCAGATGAGCAGGAAGAAAGTGCAGAACCGGAAATCCTGAGAGATGAAGATTTCAATGATGATGTACTGGAAGATGAAGAAGAGGAGTAGGAGTAAATGAAATTAGTGATTGCAGAAAAGCCATCGGTTGCGATGGCACTGGCTTCCGTGCTTGGAGCCAGAACAAGAAAAGATGGCTACGTGGAGGGAAACGGTTATATCGTTTCCTGGTGCGTAGGACATCTGGTTGGATTATGCGATGCATCGGAATACGATGAAAAATATAAAAAATGGAGATATGAAGATCTGCCGATTGTGCCGGAATGCTGGAGACACAAGGTTTTGGATGGAACAAAGAAGCAGTACGGAATCTTGAAAAAACTGATGAGAGATTCCAATGTAGATGAAGTGATCTGTGCTACTGATGCAGGACGTGAAGGAGAGTTAATCTTCCGTCTGGTGTATGAGCAGGCAGGATGTAAAAAGCCGATGAAGCGACTCTGGATCTCATCTATGGAAGAACAGGCAATTAAAGATGGATTTGCGTCATTAAAAGACGGTTCGTGTTATGACAGTCTCTATCAGTCAGCACTTTGCAGGGCAAAGGCTGACTGGCTGGTGGGAATCAATGCGAGCCGTCTTTTTTCCGTTCTGTATAACCAGAATCTGAAAGTTGGAAGAGTACAGACACCAACACTTGCCATGATCGTGGATCGAAATCAGAAGATCAAGGAATTTACCAAAGAAAAATATTATATGGCTCATATCAAGTTTGATGATATGGATGCAGTCACGGAGCATTTTCAGAAAAAAGAGGATGCAGATAAAGTGGCTGAGGACTGCCTAGAGCGGATGTGCGAAGTGGAGAAGGATGATGTGAAAGAGAAAACGGTCCGTCCTCCGAAGCTTTATGATTTGACCACTCTGCAGAGGGAAGCAAACAGAATGTTTGGCTATACCGCTCAACAGACATTGGATGCCGTGCAAGAGATGTATGAGCAGAAACTTGTCACTTATCCGAGAACAGACAGCCAGTATCTGACAGATGAGATGGGAGAAAGCACAGAAACTCTGATTCAGATGTTACTTGGGAAAATGCCCTATGCCGAAGGGCTGGAATATCAGCCGGACGTGAGTAAGGTATTAAATTCAAAGAAAGTATCTGATCACCATGCAATTATCCCAACCATGGAAGTAGCCAAAGCAGATATTGGTGAACTGAAAGAACGAAGCCGCAAGATTTTGTATCTGATCAGTGCCAGGGTTCTGACAGCAACTGCAGATCCTTATATTTATGAGAGTCATAAATGTCAGATTACCTGCAATTATCATACGTTTTATCTCAATGCAAAGAAAACAAAACAGGAAGGGTTCAAGACAATTGAGAAAAAACTGAAACAGTTCTTTGGAATCATTGCAGAAAAAGAAGAGCCGGAGTTGGATATCTGGGCAGGCAAGCATTATGGTCCCTGTGATTCTTTTGTATCGGAGCATTTTACACAGCCACCGAAACAGTACACAGAAGATACCCTGCTTTCTGCGATGGAACGTGCAGGGAATGAAGAGCTGACCGAAGATACAGAAAAGAAAGGACTTGGTACTCCTGCAACAAGGGCAGCAATCATTGAAAAACTGATTCAGTCTGGCTTTGTGAAAAGGGAAAAGAAAAATCTGGTGCCGACAGATGATGGAAATGTGCTGATTACGGTTCTACCGGATGAGATTAAATCTCCGAGGATGACCGCAGAGTGGGAAATGGCATTGAATCATATTGCCCAGAATACAGAGACAGCAGATGAATTCCTAAATGGGATTACAGAGCTGATGCAGGAACTGGTTGCCAGGTATCAGGGGATTTCAGAAGAGAAGAAAAATCAGTTTCAGGGAAAGGCAAAAGGAGAAGTCATTGGCAAATGTCCCCGCTGTGGAGCAGATGTCAGGGAAGGAAAAATAAATTTTTACTGTTCTGATCGGAACTGTGCTTTTACCTTATGGAAAAATGATAAATTTCTTGCAAGCCAGGGAAAAAAGATGGATAAGGTGGCAGCAAAGAAGTTCCTGTCTAAAGGAAAAATCCATTATAAGGATCTGGTATCAAGAAAAACAGGGAGACAGTATGAAGCAACTGTGGAGATGGTCGATCCCGGAGAGGGAAATGTACAGTTCAATCTTATTTTTCCACAACGATAAGTAGTGTATTGCAGGCAGTCTAAGGACTGTCTGTTTTAATACAAATATTATGAAAGAGAGGACCTTAGCATGAAGAAAAAAGGTAATTTTAGAAAAGTAGTATCTGGCTTGCTGGCAGGCATGACAATGCTTAGTACAGTGCTGTCTCCGATGACGGCATATGCAGCGGAGATCCAGCCAGAGGAAAAACCTCCACTTTATGAGGAAGTGAAAGACCTTTTGGATGAAGATGAGGTGGTGACTGCCAAAGATTATGAAATTGAAACAGGCAGTGTATTTGATGTGAAATCAGACTTTACAGGACTGGAAATCAAGGATGATAACAAGGTTAAAGTCACATTTGAGGAAGCAAAGAATGACAAGAATGAAGATTTTACGACAGATCATGTGGACACTTACAAAGCGGTCTATTATGTGGAACCGGTAAATCAGGAGCATCCGAAGTACCAAATCAGCCGAAAACTGATTGTGCGTGAGAAAGCAACAGAAACTCAGACAGAGGTGGCAGTGAGTGAAGCAGTGACCGAATCCGAAACAGCTGGCAGTGAACAGCAGACAGAAGAAGCGGAGGATTCAGAAGCAGAATCGGAGATTACCGATATTGACGCTGATGAATTTGATGATTTGGTAGAGCAGGCACAGAATCAGGATACCTATGATGAAGAATCAGGGTTAGAGCTTCATGATGTTTTGGAACAGGCAGGAGACGAAGGTGTGGATCTTGATTCTATGGAAGAAGGAGAGATTGCAACATTTGAAGCAGTTTCGGCTT
Organism: Mediterraneibacter sp. 210702-DFI.5.30; assembly: GCF_020560115.1. Lineage (NCBI taxonomy): Bacteria > Bacillati > Bacillota > Clostridia > Lachnospirales > Lachnospiraceae > Mediterraneibacter > Mediterraneibacter sp. 210702-DFI.5.30. The sequence continues at coordinate 68,952 of NZ_JAJCME010000011.1, read as the reverse complement.
ATTCAGCAAGAAGTACACAGCAGGTAACAATCGAAAAAGGACCTCTGTATAGATATGCAGATTATAATCTTGGAACCTATCTGACAGAGCCGTACTATATCAGCTACGGAAGCGTCAGAGCAACTGCGTATTGTGTACAGCCAGCAAAACCTGGACCAGGATCCGGAAATTATACAATCACAAAGATTGGGGACAATCAGGCGTTAGCAAAAGTGTGTTATTACGGTACAGATGCCGCAGGGAGCGAAAGCTTTTTTGCGAATAAACACACGGATTTCTCAGAAGGAAAAAGATTCATCATTATTCACATGGCTGCATCTTATGCCAATGGAAGCAGTGATGCATTCTATGGAACAAATGCTACAGGCGAGGCTTTGGCAAAAGAGCTTTATAATTATTGTGTGAATAAGCCGGAAATACCAGATGTAGCGATGTCATTTTCAAAACCGAATGTAAAAGCTTATGTAGATGGAAATGTTCAGAGAACGGAGAACATTCAGTTCAACGCATCTTCCCAGCAGAAAATTACAATGGACTTACCAAAGGGAGTAAAGCTCCATAATGTATCTACTGGAAATGTAAGTGCGGCAGGTGCAAGCGTAACAATTGGAGGAGGAACCACGTTTTATCTTTCAGCGCCTCTGACACAGACAAAAGATGTAAGTGCTACTTTTTCTACAAAGATGAAGGGAAGTATTACAAAAGATTACTCAGCATATAAACTGACTACGAATGCAAGTGTTCAGGATCTGGCATTTGTATTTGGAGAAGGTGTTGCTGATGAAAAATATGTAAGCTTAAAGGTGTCCTGGATTGAACAGGCTACGATCGAAATCGTAAAGAAAGACGATACAGCGGATGTCAATCTTGCAGGCGCAGTATTTGGCGTTTACAGCGATGAGGCTTGCACAAAGCTGATTACTCAGATGCCGGCAACAGATAAGAATGGAAAATCCTCTGTTACGATCATTAAGACACAGGATACCGTTTATCTGAAAGAGATCACAGCACCACAGGGATATGTAGTAAACGCAACGGCAACAAATGTAAAATTGGTAGCAAGTAAGACCTCATCTGTAACCGTGGAAAACAAGGAGCAGCTGGCAGAGCTTACCATTTATAAAGAAGGACAGGTTCTTACCGGAGCAGAGGTCAGTGAAAATGGAACGGTATTTCAGTATGAAAACCGCAGACAGAAAAATGCAGTATATAACGTGTATGCCGGAGCAGATATTGTAACGGCTTATGGAACAAAAGTGTACAGCAAAGGTGACTTGGTAAAAGAAAATCTGACAACAGGTGAGAATGGTTCTGTCACACTGAAAAACATGCATCTTGGAACCTATGTGGTAAAAGAAGCAAAAGCACCGGACAATTTCTATAACGGCAGTGAAGAAAAGTCAGTGACTCTGACTTATGCCGGACAGAATAAAGAAGTTGTGTTTGCAGATGTGACTTTTAACAACGAGAGACAGAAAGCAGATGTTTCCGTAGAAAAACAGGATAAAGACACCAAGAAACCACTGAAAGGCGGAATTTTTGCTCTGTATGCATCCGATGACATCAGAAATGCAGACGGAACAGCTGTTGTGAAAAAAGGAACACTGATTGAGAAAGCAACTACTGGCGAAGATGGAACTGCAAAATTCACAGCAGATCTTCCGATTGGATATTCCTATTCAGTAAAAGAAGATCAGGCGCCGGAAGGTTATGTAAGAAATATAGAAGATGTGTATACGTTCAAGTTTTCTTACACCAATGATAAAGAAGCAACCGTATCTTTTGCCCATACCTTCAGTAATGACCGTGTGACAGCAAAGATCAATCTTTATAAAGTGGATAAAGAGACAGGAAAAGCAGTACCGCAGGGAGATGCCACACTGAAAGGTGCAGTTTATGGTCTGTATGCCCGTGAGGATATCGTGCATCCGGATGGAGCAACGGGAACTATTTATAAAGCAGGAGAACAGGTAGCTTCTCTTACAACAGATGACAAAGGACAGGCTTTTGTAGATGGCTTATATCTTGGCAAATATTATGTCAAAGAGATTACTCCGCCGACCGGATACCTGGCAGATGCAGAAGAGCATGATCTTACGTGCAGTTATGAAGGAGATATGACAGCAGAAGTAAAAAGAGAGTGCACTTCCAGTGAGCAGGTCATCAAGCAGCCATTCCAGATCATCAAAGCAGCCAACAATGGAAAGACCGATGCAGATCTGTTATCCGGAGCTGGATTTACAGTTTATCTGAAATCTTCCCTTACAAAGAAAGCAGATGGAAGCTATGATTTTGATTCTGCCAAACCAGTAGTGAGTGGAGAAAATGGAGCAACGGAGATTTTCACAGATGAAAAAGGATATGCCTGCAGTATTCCATTACCATTTGGAAGCTATATCGTGCGTGAAACTACAACACCGCACAATTACAAGCCGGTCGATGATTTTGAAGTGAATATCACAGAGCATCATCCAAATGAGCCGCAGATCTGGCGTGTGCTTCTGGATGAAGAGTTTAAGGCAAAACTAAAAATCGTGAAAAAAGACGATGAAACAAAGAAATCCGTATTGATTGCCGGAACAGAATTTAAGGTATATGACCTGGACAACAAAAAGTATGTGGAACAGGTAACAACTTACCCAGTGACAACCACTCACAAGTCCTATTTTACGGACAGCCAGGGATATCTGATCATGCCGAAGAATCTGAAGATCGGACATTACAGGATTGAGGAAGTCAATGCACCGGAAGGGTACACGATTAATAAGAATTATGTAGAGATTGCGGTGGATGCTAACACAGCATACCAGATGGATTCTGAGAGTGGAGATGCCATTATTACGGTAGATTACGAGAACCATCCGGTAAAAGGAAAGTTGACGATCTATAAAAAAGGTGAGATGCTGACCGGATTTAAAAAGGATTTTGTTTATGAAGAAAGATACCTGAAGGGTGCATCATTTCATGTCTATGCAGCTGAAAATATCTATACACCGGATTATCAGAAAGATGAAAACGGAAACAGACAGCTGATCTATGCAAAAGATGCACTGGTAACAATGGTAACGACTGGAGAAGACGGAAAAGCAGTTGCAGAAAATCTGCCACTTGGTTCTTACTATGTAGTAGAAAAGACTGCACCGGAAGGATTTGTCCTGAACCATGACAGATCAGATGTCGCATTTGTCTATGCAGATCAGGATACACCTGTGATCGAACAGGAAGTGACGGTTGGCGATGACCGCCAGAAAGTTGCAATCCAGGTAGAAAAACAGGATGCAGAAAATGGTGCAACCGTAGCAGGAGCTGTCTTTGGTATCTATAACAAAGCGGATATTAAGGCAGATGGAAAAGTAATCGTGAAAGCAGACACACTCTTACAGGAAATGACTTCTGATAACGATGGTCTTGCAACATGTACGCTGGATCTGCCACTTGGACAGTATTATGTGAAAGAGTTAAAAGCACCGGCGGGATTTGTATCCTCTGATGAAGTTCTGAATCTGGATGCTTCTTACCAGGGACAGGATGTGAAGACAGTAAAACTGAAAACAGTGAAAAAGAACCAGCCGACAACAGTAGAAATTACAAAATCTGATATAACCACAGGTGTGGAACTGGATGGGGCAAAACTCACTGTTCTTGATAAAGAAGGAAATGTTGTGGATCAGTGGACTTCTGTAAAAGATCAGCCACATGTGATCAAACGACTGACAGTTGGAGAGGAATACACTCTTCGTGAGGAAATGGCACCGTATGGATATTTGAAAGCAACGGATGTGAAGTTCACGCTGGAAGATACTGCTGAGATTCAGAAAGTAGAGATGAAAGATGAAGTTCCGACAGGACTTCTGATCATCAACAAAAATGGAGAGTTTCTGGATAAGGTGACACTTTTGGATCATGTAAAAGGTACTGTGGAGCATCTTTTTGAGTATGTAACCGGAAGCCTTACAGATGTGACGTTCGACGTATTTGCTGCGGAAGATATCAAAGCGGCAGATGGTGTCAGTGAAGATTATTTCAAAGCAGATGAAAAAGTGGGAACCATTACCACAGATTCCAATGGTATTGCACAGATGGGAGATCTTCCGGCAGGAAAATACTATGTGAAGGAAGTAAAAACAGCCCATGGTTATGTGCTGGACAAAGAGCCGAGATATGTTGACCTTTCCTACCGTGATCAGGACACACCAGTCATCACTTATGATGAGAAATGGCAGAATGCCCGTCAGAAAGTAAAGGTTACGGTTCTGAAGAAAGAAAAAGATACAGAACGTGTTCTTGCAGGTGGTGTCTTTGGTCTTTATACCAGTGAAGATATCAAAAATGCAAAGGGCGAGGTACTCCTTGAGAAAGACAGTCTGATCGAGCAGCGGGTAACGGATGAAAAAGGACAGATTACTTTTACGGCAGATCTTCCGGTAGACGGAAAATACTATGTGAAAGAGATCTTTGCGCCGGATGGATTTGTTACAACAGAAGAAGTACAGGAATTTACCTTAGAATATGCCGGAGAAGACCAGGCAGAAGTAAGCTACGACTTTATTTTTGAGAATCAGCCAACCACAGTGGAGCTGACTAAAACAGACCTGACAACAGGTAAAGAACTTCCAGGTGCACACCTGAAAGTGACGGATTCAGATGGCAACACAGTAGATGAATGGACTTCTACGGAAGAATCCCATGTGATCAAAGAACTGGTGGTTGGCAAGGAATACACCATGACAGAGACAAAACCGGCAGATGGATATGTCACTGCAGAAAGTATTACCTTTACAGTAGAAAATACAGCCGAGATTCAGAAAGTAGAGATGAAAGATGATGTGACAAAAGTGCAGATCAGTAAGACAGATATCACAGGAGAAACTGAAATTCCGGGTGCGAAACTGACGATTCTCGATAAGGATGATCAGGTAGTAGAGAGCTGGACTTCCACAGAGGAAGCACACTATATCGAAAAAATTCCAATCGGTAAATATACCTTACGTGAAGAGCAGGCACCGAAAGGATATCTTCTGACATCGGATGTTAGTATTGAAGTAAAGGATACTGGAGAAATCCAGAAAGTAGCTATGAAAGATGACACTGCCAAGGGAAAAGTGATTCTCAATAAGACAGATAAATCATCAGGAGAACCGCTGAAAGGGGTAGAATTTGAACTTCGTGACAGCAAAGGAAAAGTTCTGGAAACCTTAAAGACAGATGCTGCCGGTCATGCAGAAAGTAAGCTGTATGAGATTGCCACATTTAAGAACGGCAAATATGATACCGCTATCAAGTATTATCTGGTGGAAACAAAGACACTGGATGGATACACATTGGATCAGACAAAGCATGAAGTGACATTTGCCTATGCAGATGACAGTACACCGGTTGTAGAAGTTACCTTTAATCTGACAAATGAGAAACCGGAAGTTCCAGAAACACCGAACACACCGGATACACCACAGTCCCATGAAGAGACAAAGGTATCAAACGCACCGAAAACAGGTGACAGCACGAATATCTGGCTGCCGATCCTGCTTCTGGTAATCTCCACAGGAGGTATGGCAGGACTTTATATCAGCAGAAAAAGGAAAAGCAAATAAGGAAATTAAAACCAACGGTTATGATTGGGAGCTTCTATGTGAGGCTCCCTTTTTCATACAAAAAACACAGAAAGGAACAGAAAACTATGATGAAAGCAATGGAAAAAAGACAGGAAGCACGAAAAAACCAGGAGAAAACTTTAAAGAGAATGATGGCTTATCAGAAGAAAGCCGAGCAGATGGTCAGCAGAAAAAGAATGAACCATCACATGATCAGAAAGGGGTAAAAGCGTATGATGAACAGAAAAGAATTTTATGAATATGTCAAAGACAATGTAAAGGAGTATCTGCCAGAGTCTTATAAGAACGCAGAAATTAAACTTCAGGAAGTAGAAAAAAACAACGGTTTGAAACTGACAGGGATTACGATTCCAAACGGAGATCAGAGAATCGTACCGACAGTCTATCTGGATTCCCTCTACCAGGAATATATCAATGGAAAAGATGTAGATTCTTGTGTTGGTGATGTAGCTGATATGCGTATTGAGGCACAGGGAAAAGCAGAATTTTTTGATATGGGAGTTCCGGATATTCTGGATTATGAAAAGATGAAGGACAAATTACAGATGAGAATTTGTGATAAGGAATGGAATACCGATCTTCTTGCAGATAAAGTAGTCACAGAACACGGAGATTTTGCAGCTTATTATGCAGTAAATCTGGAGGAAAATGGAGAAGGAATCAGCAGTATTCCGGTAACAATCTCTCTGATGAATGAATGGGGAGTATCTGTCGAACAGATTCAGGCAGATGCGATGATGGCAGATAGGAACAGAGGCGTGCAACTGGTGGATATGACGCAGATTATCAAATCTATGATTTTTGGTGAAGAACCAGAAAACCTGCTGAATGAAAAAATGGATATGGAAGCCATGGAAAACCCAATGTTCTGTCTGACAAACAAAGCTAAGATGAATGGAGCTTCCCTGTTACTGCAGGAAGATATTCGTAAACAGATTGGGGAATGCCTGGGAAGTGATTACTTTGTCATCCCATCTTCCATTCATGAAGTGCTGATTCTCCCTGATAACGGCATTTTTCAGGTTCCGGAATTAAATGCGATGGTACAGGAAGTCAATGAGACACAGGTGGAAAGACAGGAACAGCTTTCGGATAAGGTTCAGTTCTGTGATAAAAAGACCGCAGTAATGGAAAATGCTGAGCGTAGGGAAGCTCGTCTGGAGAAAGAAAAAGCAGCCGAAAAAGCGGAAGTAAAAGGTGGAATCCATGGAAGACTGGAAAAAGCCAAGGCAGAGATCAAGGCAAAAGAGGCAGACAAAGTGCCAAAGAATAAGTCAAAAGATCTTGCCGCAGCATTATAAAGAGAAACAACGATGATTTTAAGGGGACTGTACTAAGCAGTCCCTGATTTTATGAAAAGGAGTAGCACATGGCAAATAAATTATATGCAATGGAACAGCTGACGGAAGAGGTGGCAAAAGATGTGGCTGCCAGTCCGCAGGAATGGATGCGGTTCCTAAATACTGCCTCCAGATTGTACAAATACACTTTTCCAGAACAGCTTTTAATTTATGCACAGCGACCGGAAGCAACTGCCGTAGCATCCATGGAAATATGGAATCAGAAGATGTACCGCTGGATCAAAAAGGGATCCAAGGGGATTGCCTTGATTGACAACACTTCCGGACCGAAAACAAAACTTCGGTATGTATTTGATGTGCAGGACACTTATAAGGTGCGGAATCTGGGAAAAGATCCACAGTTATGGAATCTTCCGGTGGAAGGAGAACAGCTGGTGGCAGATTATCTGCAGGAGCAACTATCACTGGAAGATACACAAGGAGGACTTGCTGAAAGTCTGCATCAGGCAGCGAAGGAGAGTATGCAAGAATGGATTCCAGATGCATTGGAAGAACTGAGACTGGATGTAACAGGGACATTTCTGGAAGAACTGGACGAACAGAATCAGGAAGTCGAATTTCGGGAACTGATGACCAATAGTGTCTGGTATGTATTACTAAAGCGGTGTGGACTGGATGTACAGGAATATCTGGATGCAGAGGATTTTCGGCATATTACGGACTTCAATCAGCTGAAAGTATTAGGACACCTGGGAAGTGCAGTCAATGAGATCAGCAGACCAGTTCTGATGCAGATTGGACGATATGTTCTGAATGATCTGGAAAATGACCTGAAAACGGTTGCAAAAGAAAAAGAAGTAGCTTATAATGAATTTAACACGTTAATTCGTGAAAGTAATACAGATAACACAGAAGATAGAGAAGAAAAAAAGGAGGAAACAGACTATGAGAGAGATCAGTTACAGCCAGAACGGAGAGTATCAGATTCCAGATATCAGCCTGGAAGAGACGAGAGGAACCATCGGCAAGTACGGAATGATGCGGAAAGAGTATCTGAGAAACCACAAGGTAGCCAGGTTCAACATTCTGACACTGCAGAACCGTCTGGACAGTCATCTGATGGAGATCGACAGCCAGGCAAGACAGAGAGTAGACGACCTGATGAACGAACTTCTGGAGAAAGATCCGGCACCGGACAAAATGGCAGACGGGATGGCATGGACCAGACACATGAACCAGATCAAGGCACAGGCAGAGGAGCTGGTGATTCAGGAGATTATTTACAGTTAAGTCTGTTCCCAACAGAAGAGGAACAGTTAGGAGAAATAAGGAAAGCGGCAGCTGCATTGGAACAGCCAGCCGCTTTTCTTATTTCCGATGAAGTGGTAAATGATATTCTCCGCACGGGAAGCGGACAGAAAAATACACTGTTTCATATTACAGCAAGACTGATTGAAGGTCTGGATAATGAAGAAATGCGGAGTTTTCTGAAAGATGAATATGGAACTGGTGGCAAAGGATTTACCATAGATGGTCAGAAAATCAGTATCTGGTATGACAATGATGGTATCCGTATCCGGCGAGGGGACTCTGCCAGAAGAAACTTTGACCGCATGGTTACGTGGGAAGAAGCAGCGAACAGAATTCGGGATATGTATGAGGATGGAAATTACGTGGATAATTTGATTTCCAATAATGCCATTGAACAGGAGCAGGAAGAAATGACCAATCTTCTTGCACTTCATTTTCGGGATACTTGCAGAAACTGGGAAAAGAAACAATCATATTCAGACTGGCAGGATGTAGTGAGTGGAGCATGGACAGATCAAGAGGAAGCAGATGCGATTGTCTATCGTTTTGAATGGCTGCAGAAATATATGGATGAGAATCCGGGAGATTATCACCGCTGGGAGATTCAGCATAATCCGGAATATTTCCAACGCTTTCAGGATCTTCAGAGAGAGCGTTCCTGGGTAGACCAGAAATTTACGGTCGAACGTCCGGCACTATCCTTTATCACACAGGATGAAATTGACGCAGTGTTAAGAAGAGGCGGCATTACTGCAGGAGGACGTAACCGAATCTATGAGTATTTCATGGAACATCATGATATGAAAGATGCAGCTGAGTTCCTGAAAAATGAGTATGGAACAGGTGGTTCCTCACCCGGAATACCAGGAGCAGATGCTTCCGACGCATCCCATGATGCAAAAGGATTAAAACTTGCAAAAGGGAAAATTGGCAGTCCAGAGGTAGAAGTTTTATTAAAGTGGAACAAGGTTGCAGAACGTGTTCGCCAGTTAATCCGCACAGATGATTATTTGTCACCGGAAGAAATGGAAAAGTACGAAGAACGACAGGAAGCACAAAGACTGGCAGATTTGGAAGAAGCACAGCAGATGTTAGGAGAACAGCTGGAGCAGGATACTTTGACAGCGGAAGATATAACTGATTTGCGATTAGTTGATTCAGAATATATGTCTGGTACCAGAACAAAAATCCACGATTTTGATTGCAAAGTTAAGGGAGAAGCGAATCGACTTCAATACACATTAGAATATCATGATGATGGAGAAGGTTTCACGATTCATACGGAAAAAGATGATATTTGGAATCGAATGTCAACACAAGAATTGGAACGTCTGGATGTAAAACTCGGACAAGAAGTACTTTATTATCATTATCACAACAAAACTGTAAATGCGGATACTTTAGATGAATTACGGGAAATCAGGGAAGAAATTATGGAGGAAGAGTCCTCGTATTTTACTGCTATTTCTCAACGTGTGTGGACAGATTATGATAAAAAAGAAAAAGAATTATCTGGAGAAGTTGAGGTATCGGAAGAAAAAGAATCTTTGGAAGAGATTAACGGAATATCAGAAACGATTCCAGCAACGAACTTCCGCATCACAGATGATGAGCTTGGACAGGGTACAGCAAAAGAAAAGTTCCGTGCCAATATCATGGCTATCCAGTTGTTAAAGAAATGTGAGGATGAGAATCGCAATGCAACACCGGAAGAACAGGAAATCTTATCCAGGTACGTTGGCTGGGGAGGTCTTGCAGATGCATTTGATGAGACAAAAGCTGCATGGGAGACAGAATATTTGGAATTAAAGACGGTTCTTACACCAGAGGAATATGCTGCAGCCAGAGCTTCCACCTTAAATGCTCATTATACACAGCCGATTGTGATTGAAAGTATGTATCAGGTGTTGGAGAATCTGGGATTTACAAAAGGAAATATTCTGGAGCCGTCTATGGGAGTTGGTAACTTCTTTGGAATGCTTCCGGAGAATCTAAACCAGTCCAAACTCTATGGTGTGGAACTGGACAGCATCAGTGGTAGAATTGCAAAGTTGCTCTATCCAGATGCCAATATTCAGATTAAAGGTTTTGAGAAGACAGATTATCCTAATGATTTTTTTGATGTGGCGATTGGAAATGTGCCATTTGGTGCATACAAGGTCAATGACCGTCAGTATGACCGCTACAATTTTATGATTCATGATTACTTTCTTGCCAAGACTATAGATCAGTTACGTCCAGGTGGTGTAGCTGCGTTGATCACAACAAAGGGAACTATGGACAAGGAATCACCGGAAGTCCGGAAATATTTGGCAGAGCGTGCAGACCTGCTGGGGGCTATCCGACTGCCGAACACAGCTTTTAAGGCAAATGCAGGAACAGAAGTCAGTGCTGATATTTTGTTTTTCCAGAAGCGTGAGAGTTTCACAAAAGAGATGCCAGACTGGGTGAATTTGGAGAGTGATGCAAATGGGATTACCATTAACAAGTATTTTGTTCAGCATCCGGGATTGATTCTTGGTGAGATGAAAGAAGTGTCCGGTCCGTATGGTATGGAAACAACCTGTGCTCCAATGGAAGGAGCTGATCTGGAATTACAGTTACAAGAAGCTGTAAAACACATCAGAGGAAGCATGGTAGCGGCAGTAGATATAGAGGCAGAACTGGATGAGATGCCAGAGAGTATTCCGGCAGATCCGAATGTCCGAAATTACAGCTATACGGTGGTAGATGATCAGGTATATTACCGTGTCAATTCTTTGATGAATCAGGTGAAAATGCCTGCAGTCACTGCAGAACGTGTAAAAGGCATGGTTGCAATCCGTGATACCGTTCGTGAACTGATCGCCATGCAGATGGAAGAATTTGTCACAGACGAAGAAATCCAGAAACAGCAGAAAAAACTGAATCAGGTGTATGATACCTACACAGCAAAGTATGGAGTTATTGGAAGTAATGCTAACAAACGTGCATTTTCTGATGACTCTTCTTATTGTCTGCTGTGTTCCCTGGAAGACTTGAATGAAGATGGAACATTGAAGCGGAAAGCGGACATGTTCACCAAACGAACCATTAAAAAGGCGGTCGCTGTGACAAGTGTGGAGACAGCCACAGAAGCACTTGCTCTGTCCCTAAATGAAAAGGCTAAAGTAGATCTTCCATATATGGCACAGTTGACCGGAAAGACCGAAGAGAAAATCACAGAAGAGCTGGTTGGAGTTATCTTCAAAAATCCACTGACAGACCAGTGGGAAAGCGGAGATGAATATCTGTCTGGAAACGTCAGAGATAAATTAAATACAGCGAGAACTTTTGCAGAGAATCATCCGGAATTCACACCGAATGTGCGTGCATTGGAGGCAGTTCAGCCAAGAGATCTGGAAGCGTCGGAGATTGAAGTGCGTATTGGAGCCACCTGGATTGAACCTTCGGATTATCAGGATTTTATGGTGGAACTGCTTCATACGCCGAGGTATCTTGCACAGAAGGAAATACAGGTAAAATTCTCTGAGGTAAATGGTGAGTGGAGGATTACAGGAAAGAACGCCGACAGTCCAAGAAATGCGTTTGCTTATGCAACGTATGGAACGGAGAGAGCAAATGCCTACCGGATTCTGGAAGATACCTTGAATCTAAAAGATGTTAGAATCTATGATAAAGTCGTAAATGACAATGGGGATGAAGTGCGAGTTTTGAATAAAAAAGAAACTATGTTGGCATCACAAAAGCAGGATGCCTTGAAGGCTGCATTCCAAGATTGGATTTTTAAGGATCAGCAGAGGAGAGAAAGGCTGGTAAGCGTGTACAATGAGCGTTTCAATAGTATCCGTCCCCGTGAATATGATGGTAGTCACTTGAGTTTTCCAGGAATGAATCCGGAAATAGAGCTTCGTCCGCATCAGAAAAATGCAGTCGCACATCAGTTATACGGTGATAATGTGCTTCTGGCACATGTAGTAGGAGCTGGGAAGACTTACGAAATGGTAGCGGCGGCAATGGAGAGCAAACGTCTGGGATTATCACAAAAGAATCTCTTTGTTGTGCCAAACCATTTGACAGAGCAGTGGGGAGCGGAGTTCCTGCAGTTATATCCAGGAGCAAATATTTTGGTAGCAACCAAGAAAGACTTTGAACCGGCAAACCGAAAGAAGTTCTGTGCCAGAATCGCTATGGGAAATTACGATGCTGTTATTATTGGTCATTCCCAGTTTGAGCGTATTCCAATCTCTGATGAGAAACAGGAAGCCATGCTTCAGAGGCAGATTGATGATCTGGAAATGGCAATCCAGAGTGCAAGGTATGAACAGGATGGTGGACGTTATACCGTCAAACAGATTGAAAAGACAAGAAAAACATTGCAGACAAGGCTGGAGAAACTGAATCAGAAAGAGAAAAAAGATCAGGTAGTTACGTTTGAAGAACTGGGAGTGGATCATTTATATGTAGATGAAGCACACAGTTATAAAAACGCATTTCTTTATACAAAAATGAGAAATGTAGCCGGGATTGCACAGAATGAAGCACAGAAGTCGGCGGATATGTTTAATAAATGTCAGTATCTGGATGAGATTACCGGAGGAAAAGGCATTACCTTTGCTACGGGCACACCGATTAGCAACAGCATGACGGAATTATATGTTATGCAGAGGTATCTGCAGAACAGCAAATTACAAAATATGGGACTTGGACTGTTTGATTCCTGGGCCTCCACCTTTGGCGAGGTAGTCACGAGCATTGAGCTTGCACCAGAAGGAACAGGCTACCGTGCAAAGTCAAGATTTGCAAGATTTTATAATATTCCGGAACTGATGAATATGTTTAAGGAGATTGCAGATATCAAGACTTCCGATCAGTTAAAGCTTCCTGTGCCAGAGGCGGAATATGAAACAGTGGTGCTGAAACCAACGGAACAGCAGAAAGAAATCGTAGAAAGTCTGGGGGAACGTGCAGAAGTTGTCAGAAACGGAGGGGTAGATGCTTCGGTTGATAATATGCTGAAAATTACCAATGATGGAAGAAAATTGGCATTGGATCAGCGTTTGGTGAACGAATTATTGCCAGATAATCCAGAAAGCAAAATATCAGTCTGTGCAGAGAAAAGTTATGAGATCTGGAAAGACACGGCAGCACAGAAATCTGCACAATTGATTTTCTGTGACTTGAGCACACCGAAAGGTGATGGCAGTTTCAATGTTTATGATGACTTGAAGCAGAAACTGATAGCGAAAGGTGTACCGGAAAAAGAGATTGCTTTTATTCATGATGCAAATACAGAAGCAAAGAAGACGGAGCTGTTTGGAAAAGTGAAATCCGGGCAGGTTCGTTTTTTGATTGGCTCAACAGCAAAGATGGGTGCCGGGACCAACGTGCAGGACCGTCTGATTGCGTTGCACCATCTGGATATTGGCTGGAAACCATCTGATTTGGAACAGAGGGAAGGGCGTATTATCCGTCAGGGAAATCATAATAAAAAGGTTCATATCTTCCGGTATGTAACTGAATCCACATTTGACAGCTACATGTGGCAGTTGGTTGAGAACAAGCAGAAATTCATTTCTCAGATTATGACCAGCAAAGCACCTGTGCGAAGCTGTGAAGATGTGGACGAAGCGGCACTTTCCTATGCAGAGGTCAAAGCTCTTGCAACCGGAAATCCAGCAGTAAAAGAGAAGATGGCATTGGATGTTGATGTGGCAAAATTAAAACTTTTAAAAGCCAACCACATGAATAACCAGTACCGCCTGGAAGATGATATTGCAAGGAATTTTCCACAACAGATTGCAAAACTGACAGAAATCATTGACAGCTACAAGGCAGAAATCGCTCATTACTCAGAGCATAAAATCACAGATCCAGAGCAGTTTACTATGGAGATTGGCGGCAAAGAGTTCACAGAAAAGAAAGAGGCAGGAGCAGCACTTCTGGCGGTATGTAAAGATATTAAAGCTGTAGATGCTGCGATGGATATCGGAAACTATCAGGGATTCAATATGAGGATTCAGTTTGATGGATGGAGTAAAGAATTTATTCTATCTGTCAAACATGAGGCTGTCTCGAAAGTTCATCTTGGAGCAGATGCACTTGGAAATATTACTCGTATCAACAATCTGTTGGACAGTTATCCAGAGAAGCTTTCAGAAGCACAACAAAGACTGGAAACAGTATATGAACAGCTTGCAAATGCAAAAGAAGAGGTTGGAAAGCCATTTCCAAAAGAAGAGGAGTTGAACCAGAAACTGGAGCGACTGTCAGAATTAAATGCATTGCTCAATATGGATGAACGGGAAGATGCAGAAACAGAGGTGTCTGAATCAGATGAGAAAGAAGAAAGACCGACACGTGGTTCTATCCATGAAAAACTGCAGATTTATAAAGAAAAGAGTCAGCGGGAAAGTGAAACTGGCAAGGAAAACAGAAAACGGGACTTCGGTCTGGAATAAATAAACAGGAAAGATGGCATAATTTGGTAGAAGAAGGTTCTGCCTGTTATGCCATTTTTTAGAACACAGGAGGAATTTGAATGGCGAGAAGTATGATAACAGGAAAAGAAACGCAGAAAATGCAGGAATATACGCAGGAACGGATTGCTCAGGCAGAGCGTAGAGATATAGAATTTTCAACAGATGTAAAAGAACAGATTTTTGAATATGCGAATCTGATCGGCGAGGAAGAGAAAGTTAGGAATTTGGTAAGAAATCTGGCAGATGCAGTGAGTCAGGCAGATCAAGAAGGTGTAGAGGATTTGCTGGATGACGCAAGAATGGATATTCAAGAACTGCTGGATCCAACCATAGGTAAGCTGGAATTACGTGACTATGGATATACAGCAGAAGATATGGTGCCACTTAGAAAAGAAGCAGCCTTGGATTATCACAGAATGGGTTCTAAGATTTATTGCCTTGGAAGTGATGGCAGTAAAGGTGAATATGCGAGTAAAGAAATGATACAGGCACACGACGGTTTGTTTGGAATGGAATTGCAGATGTGGGAACGGATAAAGGATAACAACCTAGATTATGCAGAAGAAAATTTAGGAGCATTTCAGGAGCCTATGAGTGTCATTGAGCAGGAAGAAGCACTGAAATTATACGATGCAGGAGCAGATATCTATCTGATCACTAATTTTTCATCACCGATGTATGTCACAGAACGTATGGAAATTGAACGAGGACCAGAGCATTATCAGATGTCTATGACAGAACTGGAGCGTTTCCGTAACCTGGAATGGGAAATGCAGAAATATCCACAGATTCAGTCATTGAAAGAAGCAAACCTGTTGTTAGGAACAAGAAGGGTATTTGGTATTTATCAGATCCGGGATGATTCACCGGGCGAAAACTATGCTTTTATGAATATGAGTTTTATTGAAAGTCATGGTATGAAGATAAAAAAAGAAGATTACAAGCTGGTCTATGTTGGTGAATTATCAGGAAATATGTCACTGGATGATATTTTTGAAAGGTTCAACATTGATAGACCGGAAGATTTCCGTGGGCATTCCCTGTCTGTCAGTGATATCGTAGTTCTGAATGACGGGGAAAAAGTAACTGCTCATTTTGTAGACAGTATCAGTTTTGAACAGCTAGATTCTTTCCTGAATCTGGAAGAACAGGTCCTTAGTGAACTGGCATATGAGGTAGGAGAACGTTACTTTGCTATTCAGAGAACAGAAGAAGGATATGATTATTCCTTTTACGATGAAGATTTCCGCTTGATGGATGGTGGCGTTTATGAGAATGATGAAATTTCTATTGAAGAAGCGGCGGAGGAACTTTTGGAAGACGAAGGCTGGACTGGAGAACGCATCCGTGGAGATTATGATCGGTTGATGGAGAAAGTAGAAGAAATGGATGAAGTTGTAATGGCAGAGATTCAGAAAAGCCAGGGCGAATATAAGCCATTGGCAAAGGTGGAGGAACTGGAAGAGGCCAATTATAACATGATTGATAATGTACTCAATAATATGCCGCCTAAGAAAGAAGCTTATCTTGAATATTATGCTGCAGAATGTGATGAAATTCATGATATGGGAGCTTATGAGAAAAGCACAGATGTGAAAGAAATCGCAGCAATCTATGAGAAGTACAGAGAAGATCCGGAAAACGCTTATAAAGGCAGTGGAATGGGGATTATTTATCGTGATCCGGAGGATAGCTTGTTTGATGAAACAGAACTGTTGATTGTAATGGGAACAACGATACACGGCGACTTCTTGGATAATGTGCGGTTTTTAAAAGATCAGCCGGTGGTGCGTGAAGGTTTGGAGAAGATTCATAAAGCATTGCCTGATTATAAATATATCCCGATTCAGGATGTGCGTGAGGCAATGTATCCGAAAAAAATGACAACAGAAGAACTGGCAGCAGCATTGGATGAGATTGCGGAAGACTTCGATCCGTATGACTATCGGGACCATGTAGAGCCAGGGCAGGATACCATACAGGAAGTCATGCTGGATCTGCAAAGTGGAAATGTTGGTTCTTATATTTCCTTTCTGAAGGATGTGATTGAAGAAGACTGTGAGCAGTCCGTGTGGGCAGGTGTTTTGCTGGAACGGCTGAAATCCTACGAACCAGATATATCCAAAGAAACAGAGCCGATGGTGTATGTGAATTACTGTGAAAAGCGAGAGCTGATGGAACCACGCTGTCAGAAGCTCTCAGATCTGGATTCCCGTACTGCACAGAAGGATAAGGAATGGTACGCAGACCGTAATCCGAGGACGGATGAGCCGATGGTAACAGCCCAGATGTTTTTTACTATATATTATGCGGAAAAAGGCGATAAAATGCTGCAACATTTCAAAGGGAAAATAGATATTGGAACAGGAAATGGCGGTATTTTAAGTCAGCTGAAACTCCAAAATGAACTGAAACTTACGGATGAAAGCTGGATTGGTTATCTGAAAAACAAGGGAAATGAAGAGTTTCAGAAGTGTATGGAAGATCTGACCGATATGCAGAACCATGTGCTGCCATATTTGCAGAGCTTTTGCAGTCTGGAAGAAAAAAGTGTGCAGGAAAAGCAGGAACGGCAGGTTGCAGAAAAGCAGGACAGCAGAGTAGAAGCGTCAAGAGCAGCGAATGTGACAAAAGGGGATAATGACAAAGCTGTGAAAAAGGTAGTTTCGAGTATGCAAACAGAAAAGAATAAAGCAACTACGAAGGCAAAGAAGCCATCTATTCATGAACGACTGGAAATCAATAAGAGAAAAATCCAAGAAAAGCAGGGAAAAGATGAGCTGGAGAGAGGAGCTGATCGGGATGTAAGAACGGTATAAATTTATAGAAAGGCACTTGGCTCCGTTTTGGACATAGCAAAAGTGCTGACAGTGACGAACGAAGATGTGCTGCCTGCTTATTTGCAGAGAGTATCTGATTTTGAAGACTGCCTGCTTGCAACTTGTACGAAGGCGAATCAGTGTGATGCGAGTGTGACAAGGAATAAAAAGGATTTTCTTTCCTTTTGGATTACACTGCTTTCTCCGGAAGAACTGCTGAATATTTATTCGTAAAAATATGTTTTTACAATCGGCAGCAGAAGGAAAGTTGAATGATAACTCCGATCCAGCATACTGCAAAATATAAAAATTTTATAACAAAGTGGAAAACCCTGCGTAGGATCAGAAATGTTCTCACAGGGTTTCATGTATCTAATAAAATATAGAAATTTAGCGGATTTCTGCTAGAATAAGAAAAACTGTTAAAAAAATATCGTACATAGATCAAAAAGACTATATATGGGCGACCTTTTAAAGCCGATTTATATAAAATAGAAGAAAAAAAGGTGGTCGATACCGTGGATATAAAAACAGCGGTCATATATCGTTTAAACGATCTGATTAATCAGAAAGATATCACAGTGAATGAGGCGGCGGTATGTTCTGGCGTTCCTCCTTCAACATTAAAGAATATTTTGTATGGTCAGAGTAAGAATGCTGGCGTAGTTACAATAAAAAAGATATGCGATGGATTGGATGTCACAATACAGGAATTTTTTGCTGATCCCATCTTTGCAGATTTGGAACCCGAACTATAGGAAGAGTAAATGCTCATAGGATTCAGATTCTGCAGGATGGATTTTTTATGAAAAAGGGTTAGGGGAAACTAACTTAGGAGGACATAGATGTATAAAATAGCAATTTGCGATGATGATAAAAATTACAGGGAGAAAATAGAGAAGGTTATAGAAACGGAAGGGATTCTTCCTAAGAGCGAGATACGGTTTTATGAATACGAGTCAGGAAAGGAACTACTGAAAAATGCTGATATTTTGCATGATTTGGTCTTTATGGATATGCGTATGCCCGGATTGGATGGGAATAAATCGGTACTGAAGCTGAGGGAATACAATAGGGCAGCGATATTGGTGTTCTGCTCCGGATACTTTGAACCGACTTCAGACAGCATCAATATTGGGCAGCCGTTCCGGTATATTATGAAAGACTTGCATGACAGAAGTCTAAAAAGGGAAATCCCTGCAATTTTATCAAAAGTAAAATTGCACTGTGGAGATTCTTCCGTGACGGTTACATCAGCGGGAAGAGTAATTCGTATCTATACGGAAGACATTTTATATATCTGTCTGGCGAAAAGGGGTTGCTCTATATACGTTGCTAGGCAGGGGGAGATAGATGAGATGCATTGTAAGGAATCTTTAGGCGATTTATATGAACGTCTGGCCGGAAGGGGATTTGAGTATGCACATAACAGTTATATTGTAAATCTGGCGAAAGTGGAAGGATTGGAAAAGAATGTGGCGCTGCTACAGATGGGAATCCAATTGAATGTTTCAAGGTCGAGAAAAGGTCAGTTTGCTGACGCTCTGATCATGTTTCTTGGGGAAAGGAACGGCATGGTATGATAGTAAGAGATTTTTTGATCTGCCTTCTTCAAATGTATCTGTTGGAAGATCTGGAAAAGAACATGCTTCCATACAGAAGAGAAAACTTTTGGGGAAAATTTCTCATATATTTTGTCGTAGCGCTGATAATGCTCGGAATCAACCACTTGGAATCCTCAATATTTAATATGGTAATGATTCCGGTAACGTATATGATTGTGTCAATGGTTGTGTTCCGGGGAAATATATGGAAGAAGCTGGTTATAGTATGCTGCTATTATGTGCTGGCAATTATTCCTGAATTTCTCTTTGCAACGCTTACGAATGCGTATGGCGTGACTGGTGCATCTGAGGGTTTTGGGACGGAAATAGAAAAAACATTAGCGCTACTACTGATGAGTACCATGACATTTCTGTTTATTAAATGCATTAATCAGGTAACGAGAAAAAGGAATTATCTGACGATTGAGAATAAAACTTTTACTGTGCTGCTCATGCTGCCAACCGCTACGATCATTATATTAGGATGTGTGTTTTATTCAAATATTTCTTTTGAAGGAATGAACAGGGTTATGGTTCCGGTAGGAGCTTCGCTGCTGCTATTGACGAATATCTTCATTTTCTCAGTGTTTGACCGGTTTGTAGAGAAATCAGAAGAAGTGAAGAAGATGGACCGGCTTTACCAGAAAAGCAGGGCGGAGATTGCTAATTTACAGTATATGAATAAGGTCAATGAGGATAACAGGGCATTCTTACACGATATAAATAAATTTATTTGTACAGTAGCCGGTTTGATGGAAGAAGGAGAAAATCAAGAGGTTAAGGAGATTATGGAACATTTAGGTGTCCGGATTCAGAGCCTTCAAAAAGGTGTGTATTGCGAACACCCGATCTTGAACAGCATCCTGTGCGAAAGGAAATTCCTTGCGGAATCTAAGAATATTTCCTATAAGATTACCCTGGGTAATGATCTCAGGCTGGACTTTCTGGAAGAACTGGATATGATCTCAATCGTAGGTAATCTTTTGGATAACGCACTGGAAGCGGCAGAAAAGACAAAAGATGGCCGATATGTGGAATGCAGGATGTATATGGGAAATGAGGAACATTTCCTTGTTATGGAATTTTGCAACGGGTATGTTGTTCCACTGTTAAAGGACAAGGACCGGTACATAAGCACCAAAAGAGATGCAGACAGTCACGGGATCGGACTGCACACGGTTGGAAAACTGGTTAAAAAGTATGCGGGAATTATGCGAGTGGAGGCAGGAGAACGGGAGTTCTCTGTTAAGCTGATCTTTACAATCAAATAAGGACGTGCAAAAATCGCCCAAAAAGTTACCGTTTTTGCCACGGTAATTGAAAAGAGGGCGATTTTTGTGTAAACTTTCGGAAAAAAGGAGGCTTTGTAACTATGAAAAAAATAATCAGAAAAAACCTGGGAATCAAACTGCTTGGAGCTGTAAACTGTCTTGCACTCTGCTTGACGGCGTATACGGCAAATCTGGCGTGCAACTGGCTGTACTATCAGGAAGATGAGCCGGAAGAAGTTAAGAAAATGAGGAAATTCTAGTGTGGAAAAAAATGGCTGGTCGGCTTTTTGAACTACAAAGCAGGAATGGGATTCTTGAAGAGAAAGACCGCAGGCTGTATGAATATGCTTACGGCGTACTGCTGGGCAGGGTGGTAATATACCTTATCATCGTCATACTTGGCATCATAACGGGGAATTGGATGGAGATGATAGTCTTTTTATTGCCCTTTACTGTTTTAAGGCAGTATGCCGGAGGGATTCATTTGGAAAAGGCAGGGGGCTGCATGGCTGTTTCCGGTATCCTTGTCCTTCTATGCAGTCTGTATCTGGCGTCTGCTCCGGCTGTAATATGGCAAATGCGGATCATATGGTTTGTCGCGGTTGGCGTTATATTTATCATGGCGCCGGTAGATGCCAGCAGCAAGAAGTTGGATGCGAAAGAGAAAAAAGTTTATGGGATGCGCGCGAGGGTAATTTTAGTTATTGAATGCGCGATAGCAGGTGTTTTTTCTGTGATTGGATATTCCCTGATCGTAAACGGGATTATGGTAGCGCATATTGTTTTGGCGTCCGGTTTGATATTAGGATGGATCAAAAATTTTTTTGACAAAGAGTTAGATGTAACTAATTACAGGTAGAAATAAGAAGTGATTGAGAAAAACATATTACAAAATGATGGTAAACAGAGAGAAAAAGAACATTATGCCAGAGGAATATAAAAGTGAATATGAAATTGATAAAAAATACGGAAAATATTAGTAAAGAGAAAATAACCTTGTTTTGTCTGCCATTTGCGGGAGGCGGTGCTTCTGCTTATAACCAGTGGGCGAAAAAGATGCAGGGGAAAGTAACGGTATGTCCAGTTCAGCTTCCGGGAAGGGAAGAACAGATCATGGAGAAACCGTATATAGATATGTCGGTTATGTTAGATGACCTGGAAGAGGCTGTAAGAAAGGTTGTGTACGGACCGTATGCCTTATGGGGACACAGTATGGGTGGGAAGATCTCTTATGAGCTGGAAAAACGGTTGGAGGCAGCGGGATATACTGCAAAATGTCTGTTTATTTCCGGCAGCCGGGTTCCTAGTATTCCGGAGCCAAATCCAATCTATCATCTTCCGGATGAAGCGTTTAAGAGGGAACTGGGAAGATTTGAAGGGACGCCAAAAGAGATACTAGAGAATCAGGAATTGTTGGATTTCTTTCTGCCTATGCTGCGGGCGGATTTTACCATGGATGAAACGTATTATGATAAAGCGGGAGTAGTGCTGCATACACCTATCTCTGCATTTGGCGGAGAAAAGGACGACGAAGCGGATGAGAGTGCGATCTTGGAATGGGGAAAGTATACGGACAATGATTTTAACTACCGGATATTTCCGGGAGGACATTTTTATCTGAGGGATTGTGAAGACGAAGTAATAAGTGAGGTCATGAGACTGCTTTAGAGAATGAAAAATGGAGATTAAACGATACGGAGAAAAGGAATTTCTGTCAGCAGACAAACTTTATATCCGTGAAAATGAGATACATATATGGTGTATCCGCTGGCCTGAAATGACAGATTTCTGGAAGAACCATGAATATATCCTGAGTGGGCAGGAATTGGAGCAAGCCGGAAGATTCCGTTTTCCTGAAGACAGGATGCGTTATATAGCCGGGAAGGTTGTCGTGCGGATCCTCTTAAAAAGATACTTAGATATGGAAACGATTGATTTTTCTGTCAATGAACTGGGTAAGCCTTATCATAAAAAGATTGCGGGAAAGCGGACAGTGGATTTTAACATTTCGCACTCGGGTGAATTCATACTGGCGGTATTCGCTGTCGGAATGGATATCGGAGTAGATGTGCAGGAGATGGCAGAGTGCCCGGACTATAGGGAGATAGCGGAAAATTTTTATACTGCAGAAGAAGCGGAAGATGTAAAAAATGAAGGACCGGATCTGTTTTTCCAGTACTGGGCGGCGAAAGAGGCATATGTAAAGGCGCTTGGAATTGGATTAGGAAGAGGAATGGATTTCTTCTCTGTCAGAAACGAGAAAATTGCAGAAAAAGATAAGAAAGATCAGGACTGGTTTCTGTATCCGGTCAGGATCAAAGGATATGCTGCGTATGTGGCGGCGCATGAGAAAGGAGACAGATAAAATGGGTTATAAGAAAGATATGAGCAAATATGAGAATCTGGAAGGCTGGGAGAGATGTGGATTTGGAGAACAGCTTGATAGGTGGGCGGAAAAATATGGAGAAAGAATTGCGGTCACGGACAGTGAAGACGAGATCAGTTATATGGAATTAAAGCAAAAAGCAGATTGTCTTGCGGCAGCTTTTCTGCGTAAAGGGATTTTAAAGGGAGACAAAGTGCTTGTGCAGCTTCCGAATAGGATTTCTTTTGTGATCGTGTTTTTTGCGCTTTCCAAGATTGGGGCGGTGCCAATCATGATGCTGACGGCCCACAGGGAGGCGGAACTGGAAGGAATTATTGAACTGGCAAAGCCGACCGCTTATATTGTGGTGGAGAAATATCTGGGATTTTCATATGTGCCGATGGCAAATGCGATGAAAGAGAAATATTCATGTATCCGGCATATATTTGTAGATAGCGAATCCGGGGATATCAGTGGAATGATTGCGGAAACGTGTGGAGAAAATGGAGCATTTCCGGCTGTGGACGGGTATGAAACGGCGGTGCTTTTGCTGTCCGGCGGGACGACAGGGGTTCCGAAACTGATTCCGCGCACCCATACGGATTATATGTATAATGCCCGCATGTCCGCGAAGAGATGCCGCCTGGATAGCAGTGACGTTTATCTGGCGTCTCTTCCGGTAGCTCATAATTTCCCGTTATGCTGCCCGGGGCTTTTAGGCACGCTGGACGTGGGAGGAAAAGTTGTGCTTGCGTCTGCGACCAGCCCGGACGATATTCTTGACGCAATTACAGAGGAAGGCGTTACGATTACCGCATTGGTTCCTGCTATGGTTACTGTGTGCATGGAAATGTTGGAATGGGATGAAGATTATGACATATCCAGCCTGCGAATTTTGCAGGTGGGCGGCGCAATGCTGGAAGATTCCCTTGCAGATAAGATCATTGAAGAATGGCCTTGCAAACTGATGCAGGTATTTGGTACGGCGGAGGGGCTGCTGTCCTTTACCAGTCCGGAAGATGAAGATTCCCTGATCGTAAGATGCCAGGGAACTCCGGTGTCTCCTGCGGATGAAGTGAAGATTGTGGATGAAGAGGATAAGACCGTACCGGAAGGAGTTTTTGGGGAATTATTATCCAGAGGCCCGTATACGATTGATGGTTATTATATGGCGGAGGAAGCGAATAAAAAGAGCTTTACGCCGGACGGATTTTATCGGACGGGCGATAAGGCTATGTGGACGAAAGACGGAAGACTGCGTTTGGGTGGGAGGATCAAAGAGCAGATTAACCGCGCCGGAGAAAAGATCATGCCTTCAGAGATTGAAGCTTACCTTTGCAGGCATCTGGAGATCAAAGAGGCAGCCGTTGTCGGCGTTCCGGATGAAACCCTTGGAAATCGGATATGCGCATTCCTTGTAACCGATGATGAAGCCGGGATCGATTTACAGGAAATCCACAGGTTTCTACGGGAAATAGGCGTTGCGGCGTATAAAATGCCAGATCAGATAGAACGGGTTGAAACATGGCCGCTGACCAGCGTAGGGAAAATAGATAAGAAAGCATTAGAACGGATGGCTCAGGAAAAGTAGAAGGAGACAGTAGCATGGAATATATAGAGATAAAGGAACAGATCAAACAAAAACTGCCGGTAGCCAGAGATTTTGGAGATTCCGAAAATCTGTTGGAGCTTGGGCTTTCATCCCTGACGATCATGCGTCTGGTAAACCAGTGGAGAAAACAGGGGGTTAAGGTTTCTTTCGGTTCATTGATGGAAAATCCCACCTTTGAAGGCTGGTGGGCGTTAATCCAGCGCAGCATGAAGAAAAAAGCGGGCAAAAAACGGGCGCAAGAATCTAAGATAACGCCGGAAAAGGATATGAAACAGCCGTTTCCTTTAACAGACGTACAGTATGCATATTGGGTTGGCAGGGATGAAGAACAGTATCTTGGAGGGATAGACTGTCACGCATATTTGGAGTTTGATGGGGAAAACATAGAACCGGAGCGTCTGGAAAAAGCATGGAATGTACTGCAGTATCATCATCCTATGCTGCGCGCCTGCTTTTTGGATGATGGAACACAGAAAATCCTGGATAAGCCGTATTGTGAAAAAATAAAGGTTCATGATTTTTCCCGGATGTCATCTGAGGAAGCAGAGGCAATGGCAGTATCTGTCAGAGAACGTTTATCCCATCGGAAGTTAAAGATTGAGGAAGGCGAAGTAGCAGGAATAGAGCTTACGCTTTTTCCTGAAAATAAGGCACGCCTTCATGTGGACATGGCGCTTCTGGTTGCTGATGTACAGAGTCTGCAGATATTATTGAGGGATTTGGCATCTGCTTACCGAGGGGAAAACCTGCCGAAAGAATCAAAAGGGTGGAATTTTGCTTCCTATCTGGAACGGCAGAAACAGGAAGAAGGGGAGGAACGGAAAAACGCAGAAAAATACTGGAAGAATCGTTTAGAGCATTTGCCAAAAGGCCCTGACCTTCCATTGGCAAAACGTCCGCAAGAAGTGGAAAAAACGGTGTTCAACCGCAGGATTGTGAGAATCGAAAAGGAAGAATGGGATCATTTGCAAATGCGGGCAAAAAAATACCAGACAACTCCGGCAATGGTTCTTCTTACTGCATATGCGGTGGTTCTGGAACGATGGAGCAGGAATCATTGTTTCCTTATTAACATTCCGTTTTTTAACCGGAAAACAGAGCAGCAGGGGTTAGAGGAAGTAATAGCAGATTTTACTACTCTGTTATTGCTGGAGATTAACTGCGAAGAAAATCCGACTTTTGCGGAATTGTTGGACAGGATTCAGAAGCAGCTTCATGAGGATATGAAGTATACGGCATATTCCGGCGTGCAAGTCCAGAGAGATCTTGCACAGATGTATGGAGACGCATCGGCAGTGGCGCCGGTTGTTTTTGCCTGCAATCTGGGAACGCCGTTGGTAAATGATACGTTCCGGAAAGAACTGGGGCAGTTTTCCTATATGATTTCCCAAACGCCGCAGGTGTGGAATGACTTCCAGAGTTATGAAGATGAAAATGGCGTACAGCTTACATGGGACAGCGTGGATAAGTTATTCCCGGAGAATATGATCCCGGATATGCTGGAGTGTTTTGAGAATCTTCTGCATGAATTGGGAAAGAAGGACTGGAATCAGCGATTTGATGTGCTTCCTGAAAAAAGAAAAAGAGAAATTGAAGATACAGCGCGTACAGGAGTGCCGGAGCGTGTGGAATGCCTGCATTGGGCTGTTATGAACCATGCGGAAGTTTGCCCGGAAGATATTGCGCTTATTGATGCGGGAAGCGGAAGATCGGTTTCCTATGGGGAATTAAAAGCACGGGCGACAGCAGTGGCGGCAGGGATTTCAGAAAAGGATATTAAGGGAGTCCCGGTTGCACTTACCCTGCCGCGCGGGATAGAACAGATCGAGGCGGCACTAGGAATTTTGCTTTCCGGAAATTCATACCTTCCGGTCAGCTTAAGCCAGCCTAAAGATCGGAGAGCGTTAATCCATGAGAAGACGGGAGTCCGCTATGTGGTCACGAATCGGGAATTATCCGAAAAACTGGACTGGCCGGAAGGTACGGAAATCCTTGTGATGGAAGGTATGGAAGAGGGACAGGAAAATGTGAGACTGCCAGAGGTGTCGCCGAAGGACAGCGCCTATATCATCATGACGTCAGGCTCTACAGGTGTTCCGAAGGGTGTAGAGATTGCGCATGAAAGCGCATGGAATACGGTTCAGGATATTAATGAAAAGTACCATGTGACAAGTTCAGATCGGGCGCTGGCTGTATCAGCTATGGATTTTGACCTGTCGGTATATGATGTTTTTGGAATTTTAGGCGCAGGAGGAACATTGGTATTGCTTCCAGAGCAGGAGAGAAGGAATGCGGATTACTGGCTGGAACAAGTGTTGAAATATCAGATTACCGTTTGGAATTCAGTGCCGGTGCTTCTGGATATGCTTTTGATACGGGCGGAATCCATGAAACAGAAACTGCCGATCAGGGCGGTTATGCTTTCCGGAGATTGGATTGGGACGGATCTCCCGCAGAGGGTTGCGGCATGGACAGAGGATTGCCAGTTTGTCGCTATGGGAGGAGCTACAGAGGCAAGTATCTGGTCCAATTATCAGAATGTTACCCTGCCGATGCCGAAAAACTGGAAATCTATTCCTTATGGAAAGCCACTCAGATATCAGGCATATCGTGTTGTGGATGAGTATGGAAGGGATTGCCCTTACTGGGCAGAAGGCGAACTCTGGATTGGCGGTTTTGGTGTAGCAAAAGGATATAGGGGAGATTCTGCGCTTACGGGGCAGAAATTTATCACAGATCAGTATGGAAGATGGTATCGGACCGGCGATCTCGGAAGAATCTGGGATGATGAGACAATTGAATTTTTGGGAAGAAAAGACCATCAGGTAAAGATTCGCGGACACAGGATTGAATTGGGAGAAATTGAACATGTGATTCAGGAGTTTCCGGGTGTGGCTCATGCAGTTGTTGATACAGTTAGTGATGGTCATGGCAATAAAACGCTGGCTGCTTATATCGGAGCGCCGATACAGGAAGATTCTAAAGTTACAACGTATTTGTACGGCACAGATATCTTTGGCGGGGGCTGGAAAGAACTGAAGGATGATGTCAGCAATTGGCAGATGCAGCAGGAACGGAAGACAGCATACAAAAATTTCCTTGCCTATGCAGACCAGAGATGTGTACAGCTTATGCTGGAGACACTCATAGAGTTAGGCATTTTTGTATCAGAGAAGGAAGTTCTTTCGCAGAAGGAAATTTTTGAAAAAGGGAGCATTACGGAAACACAGAAGAATACTGTGGCAAGATGGTTGGAAATTTTAAAGAAGGAAGGAATCCTGAGAGAAGAGGACGGCAGACTATCGCGTACCGGGAAGGAAGTGGCTGTACCGGAAAAAGCTGGAGATACGGAAACGTATTTTAATAAACTGAAGCCGTATCTGAAGCATATGGTTACTGGGAATGAAGTTCCGCTGGACGTATTCTACCAGAAAGAGCCGGCTTTGGCTCCGAATATGCTGCTTCGGAGGATTCCGGGCTGCGAGGAAACAGTGGAAAGACTGGTGCAGGGATTAAGGCTTCTGGCAGAAGAACGCAGAAAAGAGCCACTCCAGATTATAGAAATTGGTACAAGGGACACTGCAATTACAAGACAGTTTTTGAATGCACTGGAAGATGTAAGCGTGGCTTATACTTATGCGGATTCTTCAAAATATTTTCTGCAGGAAGCAGAGAAAGAACTTGCGGGATATGAGAGAGTCGAGTTTGAGATGCTGAATCTGGAAGAAGGCATGGATAAGCAGCAGATGTCCTTGCATAGTTATGACGTTGTGATATCGGTAAATGCTTTACATAGAAATATTGATGCTGCGGATGCGGTAAAGAAAGTAGCGGAATTACTGAAGCCAAACGGAATATTGCTGATGACTGACCTTGTGGTAAGGACATACCTTCAGGAACTTACAGCGGCTTTTTTGGAAAATGGTTTTGCGGATATTCGGGACAAGAGAAAAGAAGCAGGGCTGGTTACCCCGGATTGCCTGCTGTGGAGAGAATGTTTATCAGAGGCAGGATTGGGCGAAGACTGTGCTGTGACAGAGAGATATGGAAGATGTATATGCTGCAGCAGACAGCAGGCGTCTGTCCTGTCCTATCATAATGGAGCACTAAGGGAATATCTGTCAGAAAAACTGCCGGAGTATATGGTTCCACAGAATTATCATTTCATGGAGCAGCTCCCAACATTGTCCAATGGGAAGATTAACAGGAAGCAATTGCGGGAAGATTTTAAAGAAGAAACTGCGGTTATCCGATTTTCAAAGTCAACGACAGAAACAGAAGAAAAGCTTTTAGATATCTGGAAACAATTATTTGGATATGAAAATATCGGAATTGAAGATAATTATTTTAGCCTTGGGGGAGACTCGCTGATTGCCACAAGGTTGATCTCGGAAGTACAGAAAACCTTCGGCTGCAAAATAACGATCAGCACGATTTTTGAAAATCTGACCGTAAAATCTCTGGCAAAAGCTATTGAACAGTCCGAACAGAAAGAAGAAGATACACTGCAGATCAAACCGAATCTGAAGGAAGCATATCATCCGTTCCCATTAACCGATGTGCAGTATGCTTACTGGCTTGGCAGAAGCGGATTGTATGAATTGGGGAATGTTGCAACGCACTGTTATTTTGAACTGGATGCAGACGGCCTTGATACTGAGTGCGCAGAGACGGCATGGAATCTGTTGATACAGAGGCATGGGATGATGCGTGTTATTATCCAGCCGGATGGTATGCAGCGCATACTGGAGAATACTCCCCAGTATCATATTGACGTGACGGATATCCGACAATTGGAAGTGACAGAAAAAGAAAAGGCATTGGATGAAAAACGGGCAGAGATGTCTCATCAGGTAATTCAGACAGATGAATGGCCTCTGTTTGATGTGCGAATCACTAAAATAGAGGACCAGAAGCATAGAATCCATATCAGTTTTGACAATATTATCTTTGATGGCTGGAGTATGTTCCATCTCTTAAATGAGTGGGCAGAAGTATATCGAAATGGAAAAGCGGAAATGCCGATTACTTTGTCTTTCCGGGATTACGTGCTGGGACTGGAGCAGATAAAGTCTACCTCTGCTTATGAGAAAGATAAAAAATATTGGGAAGACCGGGTGGAGACTTTTGCGGACGCACCGGATCTGCCGCTTGCAAAGAACGAAAGCCAGATTACAGAGCAGCGTTTCTGTCGCCGGAGCGCAAAACTGTCACAGAAAGAATGGCAGTCTGTAAAAGACGCGGCGGGAAGACTGGAGGTAACGCCTTCTGTTCTTTTGATGAGTGCTTATGCGGAGACTCTCCGCTTGTGGAGCAGTAATAAGGATTTTACACTTAATCTGACGCAGTTTGACCGGAAACAATTGCATCCGGAAGTGAACAATCTGGTTGGAGATTTTACAACACTGACATTGCTGGAGATAAAGAATGCAGGGAATAATTTTGCGGAAAGGACAAAGGCAATTCAGAAGCAGCTTACAGAAGATCTGGAGCATACAGCTTATGGCGCGGTTGAACTGGAGCGCGAATTAAAGAAAAAGACTGGAAATATGCGGGGCGCTATTATGCCGGTAGTGTTTACCAGTGGCCTTGGCGTGGAGCAGTGGAATGAAGGAAAGTGGCTTGGAAAACTGAACTATAACATTTCACAGACGCCGCAGGTGTGGCTGGATCATCAGGTGGTTGAAATGGATGGCTGTTTATGCCTGTTTTGGGATTCCGTGGACGAATTATTTTATCCGGGAATGCTGGATGAGATGTTCCGGGCATATACCGGCCTGCTTCATACGCTAGCAGTTCATCCGGAGATCATGCAGGAAAAAACGGCAAGTCTGGTAACAGCGGAAATTTCAGAAAAACGGCGTCAGGCGAATGAAACGGCGGCTGAATTTGAAGAGAAAACGTTGGATGGATTATTCTTGGAGGCGGCAGACAAATTTCCGGATAAGGAGGCGCTGGTAACGTGCAGCAGGCGGATGACTTATCGGGAGATAAAAGAAGAGGCGTTTTACATTTCCGGGCAGTTGAAGAGCATGGGAATAAAAAAAGAAGAGACGGTAGCTGTATTTATGGAAAAAGGGTGGGAGCAGGTAGTTGCTGTTTATGGAATCCTGTTTGCCGGAGCCGCATATCTTCCGATAGATATCCATAATCCGAGAGAACGAGTTGAAAAGATTCTCCGTGACAGTGGAACAAGAATCATTCTTGTGCAGAATCAGGCGGATGAGCAGGATACCGAATGGATGCACGAGTGGGATTGTATTCCTGTGTCGGGATTAAAAGGTAATTCTGAATACAAAGCACAGGAGAATAAGGTGGGAGATCTTGCGTATGTGATCTATACGTCGGGAACAACCGGGATGCCGAAAGGAGTAATGATTACTCACCATAATGCAGTGAATACAATACTGGATATCAATGCACGCTATCAGATTACAGAACAGGATACGGCGTTTGGAATCTCCAATCTTCATTTTGACCTGTCTGTTTATGATGTTTTTGGCGTTTTAGGCGCAGGTGGTAAATTGGTTCTTCCGGATCCGGAATATGGAAAAGATCCAGCGCATTGGATTCACTGGTTGAATCATGAGAATATTACCGTATGGAACAGCGTGCCAGCTTTTGTAGAAATGCTGGCAGAATATGAGGAATATCAAAGGCAGGTAACTTCACAATCGCTGCGGTTGATAATGATGAGTGGCGACTGGGTTCCTGTTTCACTTCCGGGGAGAATTCGTAATCTGTTCCAGAATGTTGAGATTGTTGCTCTTGGAGGAGCAACAGAAGGCAGTATCTGGTCTAATCATTTCGAGATTCCAGAGGTTGTGCCGGAAGATTGGAAGAGTATTCCGTATGGAAAACCACTTGCAAACCAGAAGTATTATATTCTGGATCAGAATATGGAAGATTGTCCGGACTGGGTACCAGGGACGCTTTATATTGCCGGAGACGGTGTTGCACAGGGATATTTAAACGATAAAGAAAAAACAGAGGAAAAATTTGTTGTTTTAGATAGAAATGGAGAACGACTGTATTGTACCGGGGATATGGGACGGTACTGGAATGACGGTAATATTGAATTCCTTGGAAGACTGGATAATCAGGTGAAAATCAATGGGTACAGGGTAGAGTTGGGCGAAATTGAAGCTGCTGTATCCGATATTTTCCCAGAAAATAGGTCTGTGGTAATTCCTATTAAAAGGAACAATGGAATTGTAATAATTGGAATAGTAGAAGGAAAACTTTATTACGATGAAAAAATAATTAAGAAAAAATTAGAATCGACAATTCCTAAATATGAGATACCAAAGCGGATTTTTAATATAAATGAGTTTCCACTTACAGATAATGGCAAGATAAATAGAAAAAAATTGGCAGAAGAGTATCAATACGAGGAAGAAAATAATAAGGAAAAAACAGAAATAACAACTCCTTTGGAAAGGGGACTTTTAGACGAGTATGAAAATATCCTGAGGATTCGCGTAAGTGTTGATAAAGAATTTTTCTCTATTGGAGGAGATTCATTAAATGCATTGAAACTAATAAGGAAGATAAATGAAAAATATAATATCGTAATAACGATAAAAGATTTGTATGAAAATGCGAGTGTAAGAAAATTGGCAAAGAGAATTATAGAAAAGACGGAGGACTATAATGAAGGAATATTATAAAAGATAATTGCAAAATAATTTGGAAATCGGAAGGGTAGATAAAATTTATTGTGTTTGAAAATTATTAAGGCAGGGTGAAAAGATGGAACTAAAAAGTATTATTGAAGAATGCGCTAAAAGAAAAATACAATTATGGATTGAAAATGGGAAATTGCATTTTAGAAGTCCAGTCGGCGTTTTCGATGAAAAACTAAAACAAAATATAAAAGTAAATAAAGACGCAATTATAGAATACTTAAACAGAAAAGAGAGAAAAAAAATTCAATCTAGCGAAGATCAAAAATACAAGCCATTTCCGCTTACAGATATTCAGACAGCATATCTGCTTGGAAGAAATCAGGGGTATCTTTATGGTGGAATAGGTTGTAAAGTTTATGCTGAGTTTTTAACTGAATTTACAGATGAGATTATTTTTCGAGATGCTGTAAAAAAACTTATTGAAAGACATGAAATGCTAAGAGTTCAATTTTCGAAAGAAGGCGAGCAAAGATTTTTACCATACATATTTAATGCACCTGTCCAAATTTACGATATAAGAGGCTGGGAGAAAGAAAAAATAAAACATAAAATACTTGCCAAGAGGGAAGAAATGCAATTTAAACAATATGATCCAGAGAAGGATATTTTGTTTGATTTATGTCTGTTCATCCATGACAATGCGAGCATTTTATGCTTGTCATTGGATATGTTAATTGGAGATTTTGTTAGTATAGATTTGATTATTAGTGATTTGGAGAAATTGTACAATAATCAAAAAATGGAAAAGCTAACACTGAATTTCAGAGATTATATAATATATAATCAGAATCAGAAAGAGGATATAAATTTTTTAATCAAATATTATGAGGATGAAAAATATTGGCTGAATAAGGTTGATGTTTTTCCTGGAAAACCGGAGCTGTATACAAGAGAGGAACCGGAGATTATAAGGAAAGGAACTTTCATATGTAAAGAATATACAGTTGATCCTAAAAAGTGGCAATATTTGGTGAGTAAATGTGAGAAATTAAATTTTACTCCGACAGCATTGCTTTTGTATTTGTATTGTGCAACATTAAACAATTGGTCAAGAAATAGTCAATTTACAGTTAATATTACAACCCTACAACGACCAAGTATTCATGAGGATATTCAGAGAATAGTAGGGGATTTTACAACAACATCGTTATTTGAATTCGATGGAACGTTTGAGGGAAAAGTAAACGCACAAGTAGAGAAGGTACAAAGCAATTTATTTGAAAATTTAGCACATGATAGCTTTACTGGAATAGCAGTTTTGCGGGAACTAAAAAGAAAAGGAAAAGAAAATCTTTTCCCGTATGTTTTTACAAGTACAATAGGGGGCGAAAGTGAAGACAGCACATTAAGTAAGAGACAATTATTATATAAAATAAGTGAAACGCCTCAGGTTATTATAGATTGCCAAATCAGTAAACAAATAAATGGAATATTGATTAATTGGGATATAAGAGATGGGGTATTTCCAAAAGGATTAATTGATGAAATGTTTGCATCATTCATCCAGCTAATTAATAAAAGCATAAGCGACGAGGATTTTTTTGAAAAAATTTTAGAAGTAGGGATAAGCGATAGAACAAAAGAAATACGGGCAAGAGTTAATGATACCAATACCCCTTTTGATGAGAAATCTTTAGTTGATGGTTTTTTTACGAGATGTAGGAATACACCTTATAATACTGCGCTTATTTATCAGAAAGAGAAATATTCATATAGCGATCTTCTAAAATATGTAAGTGCAATTCAACAGCGATTAATAGAAAAAAATGTAGAGGAAGAGGATAAAATAGGCATTTTGCTTGAAAAAGGTGTATGGCAAGTTGCGTCAGTGGTTGCGGTAATGTCAGTTGGAGCAGTATATGTGCCAATTGATATTACGCAACCAGCTGAACGGATACAACAAATAATGATTCAAGCTAATATAAAATTGAATATATGTGATGAACAAACATGCTGGAAAGATGAAAAAAGTATATTGCTAAATGCGGAAATGCTTAACAACGTATGGGATATAAAATATAAGTATATTGATCCACAGTCAACGGCATACTGTATTTTTACATCTGGAAGTACAGGAATTCCAAAAGGAGTAGAGATGAGTCATGCCGCAGCGATGAATACAATTATGGATATGTGCAAGAAATTTAATATTTCAGAGAAAGATAGAATATTCGGAATTTCAAATTTATACTTTGATTTATCTGTATTTGATATTTTTGCGACATTTTTTGTTGGGGCAACATTGATTTTACCATCAGAAACAGAAAAGGAAAAAGTTTCCTTTTGGTTTAAACTATGTCAGGAACATGGTGTAACAGTGCTTAATTTGGTTCCGGCGCAAATGGAAATGTATATGGCTTATTTACAGACTACCGAGTACAAGCTGGATACATTGCGCTTAATTTTGCTATCAGGGGATTGGATTCCAGTTAAATTAGTTGAAAAAATTCATCAAAAAATGCCAAATGTTCAATGTATTAGTTTGGGCGGAGCTACGGAAGGGGGCATTTGGTCCATATATTATCCAACGGATAGAGTAAAAAGTACGGATAAAAATATACCTTATGGAATTCCTTTATCTAATCAAAGATTTTATATTTTGAATGAAAAGAATTTGCCTTGCCTTGATTATGTTATAGGAGAGATTTGTATAGCTGGAAAGAGTCTTGCGAAAGGATATATGAATGATGTAACTCTCTCAGATCAAAAATTTCAATTTATTACTGAAATTGAGGAAAGAGTATATAAAACGGGTGATTTGGGTTTATATAGGGAAGATGGGGTAATTGAATTTGTAGGAAGAAAAGATACACAAGTAAAAATTAATGGATACAGAGTGGAGTTAGGCGAAATAGAAAATGCATTAAAGAGATACCCGGGAATAGAAAATGCAGTAGTTGTAAAAAGTAATGAGGGTAGTTTAACTGCTTACATTCTAGGAAATAAAGGCAAGCAAGAAAAAAAGGTAATAGAGAAAAAAATAATTGATGAGGAGAAAGAATTTAAATTTCAATTTACAAGAAAGGAATTTCAAGAATGGATTGAAAAAGCAGATAAAACAGCCTTGATGTATATCTTACGCTTTTTGGTAAATGAAAAAGTATTTGAGGATGTTGAAAAGCGATACTCCTTCGAACAAATTAAAGGTATTTTAAATGTAATACCGAAATATGAGCAGCTACTTATGCGATGGTTGATGGCTTTAAAAGAAAACAAATATCTTCATTTGGATAAAGAAGGATTTTATATTGAAGAGATATATAGTACTAATATTGCAGAAAAAGCAGAGGAAGAGTGGAAATTAGTAGATAAGAAGATTCAATATAGTGACGTATTGATGGAGTATATACATGAGTCCTCCATGCATCTCAAAGAGTTAATTACAGGAGTAATGCATCCGAATGAGTTGTTGTTCCCTCAAGGAAATTTTGATATAGCATATGCTGCATATAAAGATAATATTGTTAATAGATCTATTAACAGAATACTTCACAACGAAGTATTAGAGATTATAAAACAGCAAAAGAAAAAGAAAATAAGAATTTTGGAGGTTGGAGCTGGAGTTGGAGGTAGTAGCATAGAATTATTAAGTAAAATACAGTCATGTAATGTAGAATATTATTTTACAGATATATCTAATTTCTTTTTCAATAAGGCAAAAGTGATTTTTTCACAATATAATGATTGGATTCGATACAAAATATATGATATTAATAAATCGAATTGGGAACAAGGATTTGAAAATGAGAAATTTGATATTATATTATGTGGAAATGTTTTGCATAATGCTGTTGATATTAAAAAAAGTCTCAATAATCTAAAAGAAATGCTTCATAATGAAGGTAGTTTATTTATTATAGAAGAAGTAAGAAAAAGATATGCACTGATGACATCTGTGGAGTTTGAGTTCGCAGAAGCGGCTGTTAAATATGAGGATGGGCGTAAAATAAGTGAAAGTATATTTATAAATTTTGATGAGTGGCAACGCATTATCAAAACTATGGAGGGTAATATTTTTATGTCATATCCTGAAAAAAACGACATTTTATATCCTGCTGGACAAGTATTGATGGGAATTCAATTTTCGTCGGAAAGTGAATTAAATATAAGAGAAATAAAAGAATATTTAAAAGGGAAAATTCCTACATATATGATTCCGAATAGAATAGTTCAGTTAAGAGAGTTGCCAATGACTAATAATGGCAAAATTGATAGGAAAAAATTGTATTTACAAAAAAACAATTCTAATCAAACAGAGAAAAAAGAAGAATGCATTGATGACTTGGAAAAGCGAATTGAGAGAATATGGTGTGAAGTTATCGGTTGTCAGAACATAGGACGAAATGATGATTTCTATTCGATAGGTGGTGATTCATTACTCATTGCACAAGCGATTAGTAAAATGATTCAAAACTTACCGGAAGCAAAAAACTGGAAATGGGATGCTTTAATGATGGAGATGATGAAAAATGCAACTATAAGAGGAATTGCCGAAAAATTACAAAATAATTTTGTGACAAAAAGTGAAAAAAAGGAGAATGTCCCAGAAATTTCTCCATTTATTACGTTCAAAGATGCGGAGGGAGATTGTAAAAAGGCAAGAGTACTTTTTCATGCTGGAACAGGAACATTAAGTTCCTATAAAGAACTTCTTCCATATTTAGCAAATATCAGTGCTCCTTGTGATCTGCTATGTGGCTTCAATTTTGGGAGTTTTGATAAATATTTGGAGAGAGATACGGATAGTTTGATCATCGAAACTGCGAAAGTATATGCAGACATTTTAGAAGAGCATCCAGCAGAAGAGTATATTTTAATTGGTTATTGTGTTGGCGGATGGTTGGCTTTGGAAACGGCAAGAATTCTGGTTGAGAAAGGGAAAAATGTAAGCAGAGTAATTACAATCAGCTCAAGTCTGTGCGGTCATAATTATGATAATGAACTGCTTCTTGAAAGGGCATTTGGACTGTCTATAGGAGCGGATATAGAAAAAGCCGGATATTTGGGGAGTAATGATTTGCTACAAAAAGCACTAGAGACATACAAAGAGGAAAATGGGGATAAAGGTATATCGATAGGAGATCTATGTGCATTACATGGAGAATATGAAATTTTGGGCATGAGTTTTAGAAAATTAAATAAATTATCACAAGAAGAAAGGCTAAAAAAAATATATGAGAATGTTTCTGGTGATGAGAAAATTGATGCGGATAATGTAAGTATGTTTAAAATGTTGTTTCTTCTGTTTCGACACAGTTTCAAAGGAATCATGCACTATGAACCTTCGGTATATGTAGGAGATGTACAAGCAATGTTTGTGGAAGATGATACGAAGCATTTTTTCCCTGTTAGAAATATTACCAATAAAAGTTTGTGGGAAAACATTGTGTTAGGACAATTAACTGTAGATTATATTCCAGGGGAACATATTAGCTGTCTTAAAGAACCATATGTGCGTGAAGTGGCCAAGTTAATAAAATAAACAAAAAAGAGAATAAAGTAAATACAACTATAGATGTTTACTTTATTCTCTTTGATTAAGATTATGAATTATATTAAACAAAGTAGATAGGATGAAATTAAATATGGAAAATAAATTTTATCGGGTTATAGTTTGTGGGACAAACTTTGGAAGAATATATATAGAAGGTATCACAAGAAAAACTACAAAATGTAAGTTGGTTGGGATATTATCAAAAGGGAGTCAACAATCTAGAAAGTGTGCAGAAAGTAATGGCGTTCCATTATATACAAATGTTTCACAAATAAGTAGCAGTGAAGTAGATATTGTATGTGTGGCTGTAAAATCATCTATTACTGGTGGAAAAGGAACGGAAATTGCTAAAGAGTGTTTAAAAAAAGGAATAAACGTGATTCAAGAGCAACCAGTTCATTTTACAGATGCGAAGGAATTGTATGCAATAGCAATAGCGAATAAATGCCATTATTATATTAATAATTTTTATTCAAAGCTACCGTCTGGTATGGCAGCTATTAGATATGCAAATAAAATTCTTCATTTGGCGGATCCGATTTTAGTAGAAGCAGAATGTAGTATACAAGTATTGTATCCTCTTTTGGACATTATAGGGAAAATGTTGGGAGGGATTACACCATGTAAAGTATATAAGACAGGAGAAAAAAATGGAATATTAACAATACTGGAAGGGAGCATAAACGAAATTCCGTTGATATTGAAAGTTGAAAATAGAATGGTTTCGCAAGACTCAGACAATTATGCATTATTATTTCATAGAATCGTAGTTTTTACAAAAAGCGGTCAATTAGTTATGGATAATTCCATAGGAGCTGTACTGTGGGAACCGCGATATTTTATCCCTAAGAAAGATAATATACTAGAGCTGTTTGGAGACAATGAGTATTCAAAACAAAAAGTAAGTGAAGTGTTAAACGAAGAATGCCTTCAATACACATATCAAGACATATATGAGAATATATGGCCGGAGGGAATAGCCAATGCCTTTGATGAATTTATTACTATAATTAAAGAAAAATGTGATCGACAGTTTATACAATACCAATTGAATTTATGTAAGTTATGGAATGATATTGGCACATGTATAGGACCTACACATGATATTTATCCCGATAAATTTCCGCCAATTTGTATTAAGGGGCTTTAAATTAAGGATTATTTATGTAGAACATATAATGATAATAGTAGGAGAAACAATAAAAGCCATATGAGAAAAAACAAGTATACTGTATATGAATTACAAGATGAAATAAAAAAAATATGGAGCGAAGAACTGGGAAAGGATTTGAAAATAAATGAAAATTATTTTCTGATAGGAGGAAATAGTTTAAATGCAATTCGGATAGTTGGGGAAATAAAAAAATTATTTGATAATTCCATAGATATACCATTTTCATATATTTTTTCTTATCCTACAGTAGAAAAACTAAGTAATGCCATATATGAAATTTTAAATGGTTGCTTAAAAGCAGGGTTGACATCAAAAGAATTAGAGATGGAAGTAAAATTGGATATAGATTTAAAAGGAAAGAGTGTGCCAATAAAAAAAGAAGTATGTCTATTGACGGGAGCAACAGGAAATTTAGGAAACTATCTGTTGAAAGAAATATTAAGGCAAACTAATATGGAAATATATTGCTTGATAAGGGCGAAATCAATGGAAGCTGCACAGGACAGATTAGAAGGAGTATTAAATAAAATTAATATGTCACTTTATGAAGAAGCAAGAGTTCATATCGTTTTAGGCGATTTGGGAGAACCTAATCTGGGAATGGACATGGATGTTTATGAGAAATTAGCTGAAAAAGTTGATTGTATTTATCATAATGGAGCAAAGGTACATTTTTTGAGCGATTACTATGAATTAAAGAATATAAATGTAAATGGAACAAAAGAAATAATACGGTTTGCAGGATATAAGAAAATAAAAGCAATATTTTATATTTCCACAATATCAATTTTTTCAAAATTTAGAACAAACGATAATATAATTATGGAAAATGATGATATTTCTGATCCGGGTATTTTACCTATTGGTTATACACAAAGTAAATGGGTTGCAGAGGGACTGATATGGAAAGCAAAAGAATGTGGAATCCCTGTAATGGTTTACAGATTGGGGCATGTTGTTGGGGATTCGGAAACAGGAGTATGTAATGATGGAGACTTTATTTTTAGAATAATAAAAAGTTGTTTAATTCTAGGAGTATATCCTGATATTAAAGGAAGCATAGCGCCGATTGCGATAGATGATGTCGCGAAAATTGTGGTAGGAATATCCCAAATAGAAGATCAATATGGCAAGACATATCATGTTATAAATACGAAAGAGATTAGCTTTCAAGATGCTGTAGATATTGTAGATAGGATAGGGATTTGCTTGCAACCTTTAGAAAAAAACGAATGGATAGAAATTGCGAATAATAGAGATGATTTGCCTATAACGTTATTTCTTGATTTTTTTGATGATAAATATTGGAAACAAGAAAGACAGATAGAATTTTCAACAGAAAACTTACGCTCTGAATTAAAAAAAATGAATCTAGAAATTAAACCCATGACATATGAACTTATATATAAATATTATGCGTATATTAAGAATAAAGAGCAATGGAAAGAAGAAACTATTGAAGAAGGAATAATTGATTAAAGCTTATGCAAAATTTATAGGTACTTTTATAAATTATAATAATCAGAGTCACTTCCTATAATATAAGAAATGACTCTGACTTCATTTGTCATGAGTTTCTAATAAAAATATTTATTGTGAAAAATGTTAGAACCCGTCAGTTGGAAGTATTTCTCTCTAAATTTTTGCGGCGCTTAAATTCTAATGGCGAAGCGTTGAACTGCTTCTTAAATGCCGAAGAAAACTTGCTTTGATTCAAATAACCAACTTGTTCTGCAATTTCCGATACAGATAAGTTTGTAGTAGTGAGTAATTCAGCAGCTCGTTGCATACGAATTTCACGTAAATAAATTGATATATTTTGACCATAAACTCCGCGAAAGTAGTTCTTCAGGCTGGTTTCACTGACGGAAAACTGTGCAGCCAGTTCCCACGCAGGATGGTGTTGGCGCAGATCAGAAGTGATGATTTTTTCCACACGTTTTGCAATGTCTACCTGTGTTTCTGTGAAGAATGTGCAGGATTGGGAAGGTGGTATTTCTTTCAGATTTTGAAGCAGTGAAAACAGGGCAAGGGTATAGATTTTCATTTGTGGGATTGCCAGCGGAACAGAAATATCCAGTAATGACCACAGCTTTTTTAAGACTTCTTCTATCTCAGTCGTAACCGACGCAATATAAGTACCCCCATCCGGGCAGTAAAGATCTCTGAGTCTGTGGAAATCAATATCAAATTCAGCCTCTACCCAGAAGCTTTGAGCATTTACGGTATCCATATCCACAAAAAACTCAATTCCTTCATAGATTCGGCGGGGATAAACGTATTGCTGTCTGGCGAATCGTTCGGTTAAGGATATCTCCCCATCTTTCACATACACAAAGTTCCCGTTATTCAGGATGAGTTCGCATCGCCCTGTTACACAGTAATTTAAGAGTAATGGTCCTGTTTCCATGGAGCCATTATCGTGAAAGTCTGGGGCTGTCCAGGCAGGAGAGTTCACAAAAATATAAGCCAATGTAACTCCTGGGAACAGAGGGAAAAAAGTCATGGAACCTTTCCCGTCTCTCTCCTTTAGAATGAGTTCTGCGCTAAATTCGCCTCGTTTTATAGATATACCTGGAATTTCAATGCTTTTCTTGATAATTTCATCTATCTTCATTTTCTAACTCCTGTCATTTGGTCTGTTAACCGCTCTGTTTGAGCCTTGCACTTCTATTATAAGATCACAGTCAAAGTCAGTCAACAGAAAAACTCGGTGCTGTTTGGAGCTAAAAAGATGATTGGTTGTAGAGAATCAGTCGGTACTATGCTATTCTATAAAAAAAGGTTAGAAGATGCTAACTGTAAAATGAATGTGGAGGTATTCATCATGAATAACAAGTTACAAGCAAAAGACCTCATTAACCTTGGTCTGTTCACGGTTCTTTACTTTGTCATTGGCTGCTGTGTCGCCATTCCGATTGGGTTTGTCCCGATCTTTCTTCCTGTTCTCGGAAGCCTGTGGTCGCTGATTACCGGTATCCCTTTCATGCTGTTCCTCACAAGGGTTAAGAAATTTGGCATGGTTACAATCATGGGTGTTTTGAGCGGTCTGCTGATGGGACTTACCGGCATGGGGTTTTGGGGTGTTCCTATGGGACTGATTTTCGGCCTGCTTGGGGATCTCATTTTGAAATCCGGCGACTATAAAAGCGCAAAGAAAAGCATCCTTGGTTATGCTGTATTTAGCCTGTGGATGGTAGGTACATATATTCCGATGTATTTTATGGTCGAGGACTCCTGGGCAAGCTTTGCCGCCAGCTTCGGGGAAAAATATGCCGATCGGGTAATGGCGGTTATGCCGATGTGGAGCATTATCCTTGTGGTTGCCGGGATTTTTGTCTTTGCCATTTTGGGCGGACTGCTTGGAAAAACGCTTCTGAAAAAACATTTTGCGAAAGCGGGCATCGCATAATGGAGGGGGTATCCTTTTCCACCACAACGGACAAAAGGAAAGGAATCCGGCTCGACCCGCGTACGAAGTTGATTTTGCTGTTGACGGTTACTACATTGATGTTCAGCACCAGCAACGAAGGGATTATGAATTTTGTAAAACCTGTGTTAAGCCTAATCCCCTTTGTGCTGATCCTGTCGGAACGCCGTTTCAAAACGGCAGGCAAGTACCTGCTTTTATATCTCGCCTGCTTTGCACTGGAACGCATAGCGCTGACGACATTAAGCGATCTGCTGTCCTTTGTGGTTTTGGCGATGACATCCATTATGACGCGGTTTGCCCCTGGTATTATGACGGGGGCCTGGCTGCTTTCCTCCACCTCAGTCAGTGAGTTTATCGGTTCGATGGAACGTATGCACCTGACAGAGAAAATCGTCATCCCTTTGTCTGTTATTTTTCGCTTTTTCCCTACGATCAGCGAAGAATACCAGGCAATCAGTGATGCAATGAAAATGAGGGGTATCCGGTTT
This sequence comes from Mediterraneibacter sp. 210702-DFI.5.30, assembly GCF_020560115.1. Taxonomy (NCBI): domain Bacteria; kingdom Bacillati; phylum Bacillota; class Clostridia; order Lachnospirales; family Lachnospiraceae; genus Mediterraneibacter; species Mediterraneibacter sp. 210702-DFI.5.30. Next base: position 26,319 of record NZ_JAJCME010000011.1, on the reverse strand, counting down.
GGAGGGAAAAATCCATTTTTGATGGTGGAATACCGTCTTGTACCGCTGATGGTGTCTGTTGTGAAAATTGGAGATGAACTTTCCGCCGCTGCACTGACGCGGGGGCTTGGCGCTCCGGTCAAACGGACTAACGTATGTCAGATTGGTTTTCATGTTCAGGACATGATTGCGATCCTGCTCTGTGCTATATGTTTCGCTCTGTTTTTGCTGGGACAGTATTTTTCTTTTTAAGGGGGTGAGCTTATGATAAAGATTGACCATATTTCATTTTCTTATGGAGAAGAGAATGAAAATACCGGCGGTGTTCGGGATATTGATCTAAATATAGAGGATGGTCAGTTTGTTGTCCTTTGCGGTGAAAGTGGGTGTGGAAAAACTACGGTCACCCGCCTGATTAATGGACTGATCCCACATTATTATGAGGGAAAGATGACGGGAGAAGTATGGGTAAATGGAGCCAAGGTTTCCGAACAGCCCCTTTACGATACAGCTGCAGTTGTGGGCAGCGTGTTTCAAAATCCCCGGTCCCAGTTTTTCAATGTGGATACCACCAGTGAAATTACATTTGGCTGCGAAAATCTTGGACAGCCAGAAAAAGACATCCGGGAACGGTTGGCAAAAACGGTTCGGGACTTCCGGCTGGAGAAGCTGATGGATCGTAATATCTTCCACTTATCTGGCGGGGAGAAACAAAAGATTGCCTGTGCCGGGGTATCCATTATGGAACCGGATGTTCTCGTTATGGACGAACCCTCATCTAACCTGGATGCGGCTTCCATCCTTGATTTGAGAAAGATTCTTGCGTTTTGGAAATCGCAGGGGAAAACAATCATTGTATCGGAACATCGACTTTATTATCTTCGCGGTCTAGCGGATCGGTTTATCTATCTGGCAGACGGGCAGGTGAGTCATGATTATTCTGCGGCAGAATTTGAGCAGCTCACGGAGCAGCAGCGTTCCGATATGGGACTGCGCACGTTTGCTTTGGAGCGTCTCCTGCCTCCGGTTTTACCGCAGCAGGAAAAGACCGCCCTTGCGCTTCGTAATTTCCACTTTGCCTATAAAAACGAACCGGAAACCTTACATATCATGGATTGTGAAATCCCTACGAACCGGATCGTTGGAATTATCGGGAATAACGGCGCCGGGAAATCCACTTTTTCACGCTGTTTCTGTGGCTTGGAGAAGCGCTGTGGGGAGATTGTCTGGAACGGAAAGAAATACCGTCCGAAAGACCGGCTGAATACCTGCTATATGGTCATGCAGGAGGTAAATCATCAGCTTTTCACCGAGTCGGTCCTTGATGAAGTGCTGATCAGTATGGAGGAAGCAAACCAGAAGCGGGCAGAAGAAATCCTAAGTCGGTTAGATTTACTGGATTTTAAGGACAGGCATCCCATGTCCCTGTCCGGTGGCCAGAAACAAAGGGTTGCGATTGCTTCGGTAATCGCTTCAAAACGCTCGATCCTGTTTTTTGATGAACCGACCAGCGGCCTTGATTACAGGCATATGAAAGAGGTTGCAAATGTATTACGGCAGGTCAGGGATGCCGGAATCACTGTGTATGTCATTACCCATGACCTGGAACTGATTTTAGATTGCTGTACGGACATCATTCATTTTGAGGATGGTTCGATTATTGACCAGTACGGAATGGATGAAGATGGCCTCAGAAAAATAAGAGAATACTTCATAAAGGGGGTATCTGAAAAATGAAGGAAGAAAAGAAAGCGTCGCCAATAAGTGTTTTATTGGGATGGGGCAAACCGTATCACGGAAAATTCATCGGCAGTGTCGTCCTTGCGGTTTTGGGTGTTGCTTGTCAGATGGTGCCTTATTTCTGTGTGGCGCATATCGTCACAATGATGTTGGACGGGGAGCAGGATTTTTCCCGTTATGTGACAGCTTGCATGGTCGCACTTTGCGGCTACCTGGGGAAAGTGCTGTTTTCCAGTCTGTCAACGACTATTTCCCATACAGCGGCCTATTACACGCTGCGGGATATCCGGGAGAGGCTGACAGGGAAACTGGCCCGCGTTCCGATGGGAACGATCCTGGATACTCCGTCCGGTCAGTATAAAACAACGATTGTTGACCGGGTAGAAGGGATGGAATCCACGTTTGCACATCTCATCCCGGAGATGACCGCAAACATCCTGGTTCCGGTGGTAATTGTCGTGTATCTTTTCATTATGGACTGGCGCATGGCGCTGTTGTCCCTTGTTACGCTGGTAGTCGGTCTTGCCGTAATGTCTGTCGGTATGATGAGTTACCCAAAGAAATGGGAGGGTGCGGTCAAAGCCGGAAAAGATATGGCGAATGCCATTGTGGAATATATCGGCGGGATTGAAGTCGTCAAGGCGTTCAGCCAGTCAGCCGGTTCCTACAAGAAATATTCGGACGCCGTGAATTACAATGCGAATTACTATGTGGAATGGATGCGGGAAAACCAGAAAACCATGAGTGCCTACAATGCGATCCTTCCCTCAGTGCTGATCTGTGTGCTGCCCTGTGGGTTTGCCTTCTGGCTGTCCGACAGCCTGGAATTATCTGCGTTCCTCTCCATTGTGATTTTCTCCCTGGGGCTTGTGGGACCGATCATGTCCGTCTTTACCTTTACGGATGACCTGGCTGTACTGGGAACCAATGTGGAGGAAATCAGCCAGCTATTGAACGCGGAAGAACTGAACCATAAAGATACGCCAGTAAATCTGGCAGATACCAGTATCGGACTCGACCATGTTTCCTTTTCCTATGATGGGGAAACTGAGGTGCTGCATGATGTGAGCCTTTCCATTCAGCCGGGAACCATGACCGCCCTTGTAGGACCGTCCGGTTCCGGAAAATCTACCGTGGCGAAGCTGATCGCTGGGTATTGGGATGTTACGTCCGGTAGTATTACCCTGGGCGGCCATGAACTGAAGGAGATACCGCTGTCTGAAATTGTCGCCCAGATTTCCTATGTATCGCAGGATAATTACCTGTTTAACCGCAGCATCCGGGAAAATATCCGCATGGGCAGGCCGGACGCCACAGATGCGGAGGTGGAGCAGGCAGCAAAACAAAGTGGCTGTAACACCTTTATCCGCAAGTTGGATCAAGGGTATGATACCGTTGTCGGCAGCGCCGGTTCCCATCTTTCCGGCGGTGAGCGACAGAGAATCGCCATTGCCCGCGCCATGCTGAAGGACGCCCCTGTGGTCATTTTGGACGAGGCGACAGCATATATCGATCCAGAGAATGAGGCAGTTGTGCAGAAAGCAATCTCTGCCCTGACAGTGGGTAAAACGCTGATCGTGATTGCCCATCGCCTGTCTACCATTATCGGTGCGGACAATATTGTGGTGGTCAAGGATGGAACTATCCATGCCCGGGGAACGCATGATAAGTTACTGGAAACCTGTCCCCTTTACCGGGATATGTGGCAGGCGCATATCGGCGCAAAGGATCATATGTAAGGGGGTGTTGTCAAATGTATGGAACATTGAAAAAAATTTTTGCGTTTGCTGGCAGCAAAGAGGGACTGCTGAAAAAATCCCTGCTGTTTGCGTTCCTCTCCGGCCTGTTTGCGGCTTTACAGTTTGCCGCCCTCTTTATCGTGGTGGAGGCGTTGGTATCCGATAACCGGGACAGCCGGTTTATCTGGATTTCTTTGGGCATCATGGCTGTTTCCCTGGTTGGAAGGATCATCACGACCTATTTCTCCACGATGGAGCAGACGGAAACCGGCTACTGTATGGTGGCGGAAAAGCGTATCCACATCGGAGACCGGCTGCGTTACATCCCGATGGGATATTTTAACAAGAACAGTATCGGGAACATTACCGCTATCGTTACCACCACGTTAGGGGATGTGGAAAATTCGGCGGCGCGTGTGCTGGTATCTGTGTTGGGCGGATTTTTCAATTCGGTGGCGCTTGTCATCGTTTTGGTGGTTTTTGACTGGCGGATCGGTCTGATTGCCGCAGTCGGCGTCCTGCTTTATCTTGCAGCGGCGGAACTGGCGCTCCGCAAATCTGAGCGCTTAAGCGGAGTGCGGCAGCATACACAGGAAAGCCTTGTGGAATCCGTCCTGGAGTATATCCAGGGGATGGGGATCGTGAAAGCCTTCGGTATGGAGAAGGACAGCACACAGTCCATTGACAGCGCAATCAAGGCAAGCTGCCGGGACAATTTGAAACTGACAAAAGCCAGTGTCCCCTATGATGCCCTGAAACAGGTTGTTGTCCGGGTGTTCAGTGTTTTGCTGCTCCTGGCCTCCATTTACTTCTGGCTGAACGGTTCCCTGTCATTGGCCTATGGCGTGATTTTGGTGATCGCTTCCTTTATGGTGTTCAATGATCTGGAAAACGCCGGAAACATGGCCTCCCTGCTGCAAATGCTGGCGGCTTCTATGGATACGGCAAACTCTATTGACGATACGCCGGTCATGGATGAAAAGGGCGCAGATGTGGTTCCGGCATCCTCGGAAATTATATTTGATAATGTGGACTTTTCCTATGCAGACCGAAAAATTCTGGATCATGTCAGCTTTACGATCCCTGCCGGAACGACCACTGCCATTGTCGGCCCGTCCGGTTCTGGCAAGACGACTATGTGCAACCTGATTGCCCGATTTTGGGATGTAGACGCCGGGAGAATTACGGTTGGCGGCAAAGATGTCCGGGATTTTAAACTGGACAGCCTGATGAAGAATATCGGCATGGTATTTCAGAACGTGTATCTGTTTGCCGATTCGATTGAGAACAACATCAAATTCGGCTGCCCGGATGCCACGCACGAACAGGTGGTAGAGGCGGCGAAAAAGGCTTGCTGCCATGAATTTATTTCCGCCCTGACCGACGGGTATGATACGGTGATCGGGGAAGGCGGAGGAACCCTGTCCGGTGGTGAGAAGCAGCGTATTTCCATTGCCCGCGCCATATTGAAAGACGCCCCGATTATCATTCTGGATGAAGCCACAAGCAGCGTTGACCCGGAAAATGAAGAAGAATTGCAGCGGGCGATTGCGGAATTGACGCACGACAAGACTATTATTATGATCGCCCACCGCCTGAAAACCGTCCGGGGTGCGGATCAGATATTGGTATTGGATGATTCCCATATCGTTCAGCGCGGCACTCATGCAGAACTGATCCAGCAGAAGGGTCTGTATGCGGACTTCGTATCCGAAAGGCAGGAAGCTATCGGCTGGAAACTGGCACAGTAAAGGAGGCGGCAATGAAGATTTATGCGTCGGGCGAGGATTATTTGGAAGCAGTCCTTGTATTGCAAAAGGAAAAAGGCATGGTTCGCTCCGTTGACCTTGCCCGACACATGGGATTCAGTAAACCGAGTATCAGCCATGCAGTAGGTGTGTTAAAGAATGGCGGTTTTCTGACCGTGGATGAAGATGGATATCTCCATCTGACCGAAGACGGGCGGGAGGTTGCTGAGAAAATTTATGAACGGCATCAGTTCTTTACGGAGCAGCTTGTAGCTGTCGGGGTTGATCGGGAAACCGCAGAAAGGGATGCCTGTCGGATAGAACATGCAATCAGCGAAGAGACTTTTCAGAAATTGAAAGCTTCGGTTGAAAAACAGAGCAATGATACAGCATAACTTGAATGAATTATTTAGCACAGAAATTTGCATCTAATCAACAGATATTATCTATATATTGTGATTGAAATGTTGACGCAAACAAAATACAGTGCTATGATAATTGCGTAAATAATTTTATTTGGGAAATATCCTGAATAAGAAATTTCATTCTGGAGAGGTCCGGGATTTGAAAGTAGATTGTGCGAAAAGTACAGGAGAAGTCTGTTCGGACTTCTGTAATATTGATTCGGGCATCAGCCTGAAAAGACAGAAAAGACATCAAAAAGCAAAGAATTGTTTTTTGGTGTCTTTTTTTATGTTCAGGCTGGCAAAAGGAGGGAAGACAAGAACAACCTTTGATCGAATATATTTATATAATGGATTGGAATGTGGAAAAGTGGAGAACCCAAATACCTTTTACCCGAATTGTATTGTACGGTAAGGAACCTGGAAGAGAGATTTTTCAAAGAAGCGGCCGAAAGAATTACAAGGGATTGTAGGAAATAAAAGATTGGAGGAAACAGAAACGTATGGCAAATACCAGATTATTTGACAGCTGGCAGATTGGGATGGATCTGCCGGCACCTTTTGACAGGGCGATAGATGGAGGCGTGCGGTATTCAACGAAGGAAGAGGACTGTTCCTGCTACAACAAGGCGATAAGGGGGAAAAAGCAACACTCTTTCCCGTCGTGCTCCGTGCGGTGCTGAACCTGATGCGGGGAGGACTGGCCGATGGAAACATCGCTGCGGGAGCGCAGCTTGCCGCAGACCGGCAGGCTGCGTTCTACTGTATGGAGTACACGAAAGCATATCAGGGAAAAGCAGCTTTTGCGAAACAAAAGAAGCAGCAGAGGCGAGCAAGACAGAAAAAAGAAACAAGAGATAATCTGGCTAAAGAAGAAATCTTGCAAGATGACAGATTTTTCTTTATTGCCGGTTATACCTCCGGAGGTGCACCGTATGGTGTCACCTGGGAGGAAATGGGTCTGAAACCTTGGGAAGAAAATGAGTGAGTTGCAGTGCAATCTTATTGACCTCTTGTGACAGAAACGGATTCCCGTTTTGCCGGAAGTAAGTCTGAATTGATTTCCGGAGCATCGAGCAGCACAGAGAAATTTTGCTGAATGATTTCCAAGGTTTTCTGCTTTTTCTGCAATTCCTGTTTTTCCCGGACAGTAGCAGCCTGTTCAGATTCAAGATTTTCAATCAGCTTTTGGACTTTATTAGGGCTTGGGATTTTGGTAACGCCGAGATCCTGAAGCTCTTTTTTTAGTGAATCGTGGAGCTGGTATTCTGCCTGATGTTTGGTGCGGTATGCTTTTGGATTTTTAGCAGATTTACAATCTTCAATTACTTTACGGCAAAGCCGATAAGAATCACAGTGTTTCTGAATGACTTTCTGCGTGCTCAGTTCACTGTTGATTTGTGCTATTCTTTGGTCGGCAACTTTCACAGAAGCTTCAATGTCAGATACATGCTGCCTGAAATCGTCATAATTCAGCAAGTTATTTTCGGAAAGATAGTTGAAGGTGCGGGCCGCCTCTTTCAAATTATTGAGCTTTGCCCATCGTTCAAATCCTTCTCGATTGCCGGTTGTAACATACGTGGAGATATTGATATACAGGCGGGCTTCTCTGGACAGATGCTTTGGAGCTTTTACTTTGCTACGATTTTTTGCCAGGCGGATGCGAACATTTTCTTCGGAATAATAGCTTCCGAGAGATTTCATATAAGTGAAGTTTTTCTGCTCTGGTGCACGGAAGGACAGGTGCTTTCCTTGGCGGATTTCATATCCGGCTAACTGCATCTTTTGCAGAAATTCCTCATAGTTGATGGAAACCCAGATTGCCTTATCAACCGCAACACGTAGCTTGGCTTTCCAACTGGTGCCACGATGATATTCCATGTTCTCTTTATAGCTTTTGCCTTTTTCTCCGATTGGCATACTGGTGGTAAGTCCGTTTTCATGGCAGATACGATTACTGATCCGGCAGAGTTTATGGTAGCTCCGCTTATTGGAAACATACTTGTGATGATCAACAAAGCTTGCAGCGTTGAAGATGATGTGATTGTGAATATGATTTTTGTCAACGTGGGTGCTGATCACATACTCATATTTTCCTTTTAGTACTTCATCTGCGAATTGCTGTCCTAAGCGATGGGCTGTTTCGGCATCAACTTCTCCAGGTTTGAACGACTGGATCAGATGAAATGCCAGGTTATCACCTTTATCCATTCCATTCTTTTTTGCCATTTCTCTAGTCATAGAAAATTCAAGATCTGCAGTTTCCGGGGAACAGCCAAAACTGGAAACTAACAGTTTTTCTTCTGTTTTATCTGGATTTGTGATGTAGTCCAGAGCTTTCTTGTCTGTTACTTTAATGGGGAAGATCTTAAGATACGCCATAATTCTTTCACCATCTCTTTCAATTCTTGCATTTCTTCCGGATATAGATCTCCGGTGGTATTTACCTTTTTTGCAATCTGGTTGATATTTACACCAATCTTGTGCATTTCCTCATACTGTTTCTTCAGTGGAGTGGTATCTGTGTTGACGATGTAACCGTCGATTGCCATTTTGCGAAGATAAGCTCCCATGTTTTTGGTCTTTGATTCAATCATCTTTCTGCGGATAAGCTTCCGTTCTTCTTCTGTGACATAGAAATGGATTTCTTTGCTTCTCTTTCTTTCAGCCATTGGCGTGTTCTCCTTTCTGAGAAGGTAGTAGTATCGTTGCTTTCAGCTTTTTTCAATTTAGGGCAGGGTTCCCTAAATTGGGATTTCCCGGAAGTGTATCCTCACTTCCTGTCCTTGCTGTTTTACCCCTCTATTAGTTAAAGTCAGGAGAACCGGAAAAATGCAAAAGAATTTGGCAGGTAGTATGGGATACGAAAATGTGGTATGATTATGGGCAGGATATCAGAAAAATCAGGAGTTGAATAGATTGTGAAGAAAGAAGAAATTTTTGAATATGTGCAGAAACAGTATGGCACAATGCCGGAATATTTATGGAGTAAACTATCGGACAGTGCAGTACTTCGACATAAAAATGGGAAATGGTATGCAGTGATCATGACGGTTGAAAAATCGAAACTGGGATTAGAGGGAAATGATCTGGTTGAAATCATGGATGTAAAGTGCGATCCAGAAATGACCAGCATGATTATTCAGACTTATGGATTTTTACCAGGATACCATATGAATAAACAGCACTGGGTCACGATTTTACTGGATGGTTCAGTCAGTGAAGCGAAGATATTGGACTTTTTGGATATGAGCTATGACCTGATTGACGGAGCAGACAGAAAGGAAGAAAAATGAGAACAGCGATAGTATACGCATCTGTGCATCATGGAAATACAGAAAAATTAGTAAAGAGGATTGCAGAAGAATGTCAGGTGGATTTGATTGATGCTGTGAAACAGCCAGATGCAGACCTGAGCAGTTATGATATGATTGGGTTTGCATCAGGAATCTATTTTTCAAAGTTTCATCAGTCGATATTGGAATTTGCAGAGAAGAATCTACCGGACGACAAAAAGATATTTCTGATCTGTACTTATGGCGGGAGTGCGAATTATAAAACCATAGAGCAGATTTTGGATAAAAGACATGCCAGTGTGGTTGGAAAATTTGGCTGTAAAGGGTATGACACATTCGGACCATTTAAACTGGTTGGAGGTATTGCTAAAGACCATCCGAATGAAGAAGATATGAAAAACGCAGCGGACTTCGTAAAAGGATTACACTGATTTTTGAGTAAAAGGAAAACCGGGGATTTTACTCCTCGGTTTTCTGGCAGTTGTGTTTCTAGTCTTCAACCTGAAAAATATCTTCTACAGGCACTTTCAGGTAATGTGCCAGCCGGATTGCAATCTCAAGAGAGGGATTACGTTCTCCACGTTCGATGCGTCCTATAGTCTGGCTGCAGGAACCTATGGCTTCAGCCAAATCTGCTTGAATGAGATTCCGTTCTTCACGAATATCTTTTAGTGTATTATTGATTGCCATTCAATCACTTCCTTTGCTTATTGTTATCAGCAGGATCATGAACCTGCTGTTGAAATCTAATGAAATCCCGGAATTTCTGCACCTTTGCATTTCCCGATTACTTTTCCAAAAATCTTAAAAGAGTCAGATTCCAAAACCTGGATAGGACGATATTTTTGATTTAAAGAAATCAGATAAACACCATCTGGCTCATCGTGTAATTCCTTGATGTAAGTATTGCCGTTGAGATAGAAGATTCCAATTTCACCATTAGCAAGAGAATCTTTTTTCTGAATCCATGCAACATCATCTGTATGATAAAGTGGCTCCATACTGTCACCGGAAATCCGTACACCAAAGTCAGTCTGCTCAGGAGCAAGGTATCCTACATCATAGGTTTCTTTTACAGAATCCTCCAGGTAATTTCCAGTACCAGCAGAAACTGGTTCCCAGGTAATTTCTACAGGATGATGGAATGGGATAATTTTTGCAGACAGTGGAGAAAACTTTTTAGAAGCTTTCAAAATATCAGCAAATTCAATCAATTTATTTCTGCCTTCTTCATTCAATCCACTCATAATGTTATATGGGTTTTCTCCAAAGAAGGATTCATATATATCTTCGATATCAAGTAACTGGCAAAGTGTCAGGAAAACATGTAAAGCTGGTTCTCGTGCATTGGTCTCCCATTTGGAGAGTGCTTTTGTAGTGACCTGAATACCTTCCTGAGAAAGCAGGTCTACAAGATATGATTGAGAGTATCCTTTCTTTTTTCTATTTTCTGCTAATATTTCCCCGAAATCACGCATTTGTTCGCCTCATTTCTATTTGAATTTTCTATATGCATTATACCGTATGTTAGAAATAAAATCAACAATAATCTCCAAAATGGAGAAAATACAACCAAGATGTTACTTGACTATCTCCGGAATGTCGATATATACTAAACATACAAAAATTGATAAGACATCATGTTGAAGGAAACAGCTGGGAGGTAAAAAGTTTGAGTGAGCGTGTGATCCTGCATAGTGATATGAACTGTTTTTATGCCAGTGTAGAAATGCTGCATCATCCGGAATTTGCCGGAATGCCGCTGGCAGTCGGTGGCGATCCGGAAGCCAGACATGGGATTGTGCTGACAGCAAATTATATTGCAAAGCAAAAAGGTGTAAAGACCGGAATGGCATTATGGCAGGCAAAACAGATTTGTCCGAAAATCATATTTGTACCACCACGGATGGATTTGTATTTGAGATTTTCAAAGATGGCAAGAGAAATCTATTCGGAGTATACGGACAAGATCGAGCCATATGGAATTGATGAAGCCTGGCTGGATGTATCGGACAGCAGAAATCTGAAAGGAAGCGGAATGACGATTGCAAGAGAAATCAGCCATCGGATTAAATACGAATTGGGTGTAACGGTAAGTATTGGAATTTCCTGGAATAAGATTTATGCGAAACTTGGTTCAGATTATAAAAAGTCGGATGCAATCACAGAGTTTAATCGAGAAAATTATAAAGACAGGATATGGCAGCTTCCAGCGTCAGATTTGCTTTATGTCGGAAGACAGACAAATAAGAAATTGCAAAAACTTGGAATCCGGACAATCGGGCAACTTGCGGAATCAGACGAAAAGTTGTTAGAGAGTCATTTTGGAAAAATAGGAAATGTATTATGGGCTTTCGCAAATGGCTGGGATGAAGATCCGGTTTGCAAGGAAGGATATGAAGCACCAGTAAAGTCGATAGGTAATAGCACTACAACACCGAGAGATCTGGAAAATGATCTGGATGTATGGATCATTCAAATAGCATTGGCAGAAAGTGTAGCTGCACGATTGCGGAAACATGGATTTAAATGCAAAACAGTAGAAATTACAGTTCGAGATAATGGATTGTATAGTTTTTCCAGACAGATACATTTACGACAGCCAACGAATATTACAAACGAGATTGTAACTGCAGCATTTCAGCTATTTAAAGATAATTACAAATGGGAATATCCCATTAGAAGCCTGGGAATCCGAGCTGCGGATCTTGTGTTAGATGATATTCCCGTGCAGTTGGATTTATTTGGAAATCAGGAGAAAAAGGAAAAGTTAGAGAAGCTGGATCGTACTGTAGATGAGATCAGACGACGGTTTGGTTATTTCAGTATACAGCGAGCGGCAATGTATCAGGATAAAGTCTTATCCCACTTAGACGCTGGTACGCACACGATCCATCCACACAGTTATTTTCATGGGTAATTGGAGGGATAGATTTGAAAAAAGCATTAACCAGAAAACAGAAAGAAAGTTATCAGTGTATTTTGGATTATACGAAGGAGCATGGATATCCGCCGACAGTACGGGAATTTGGGAAATTGATCGGGGTGAAATCAACATCATCAGCATTTTCCAGAATCAAGCAGTTGGAGTTAAATGGATATATCCGCAGAATCCCGGCATCGCCAAGAGCAATTGAGATTTTATAGTGAGGTGTCGGCATGAACAAAGTATATGTAGATGTAGTAGCAGAGTTTCGTAAAGACGGACAGCTGGTTCCCATATTTTTTACATGGGAGGATGGAAGAAAGTATAGCATTGACAGAATTTTGAAAATCGAGCGATGCGCCAGCAGAAAGGCAGGCGGTGTAGGAATGATGTACACCTGTATGATACAGGGGCAGGAAAGCCACTTGTTTTACGAAGTGGATAAATGGTTTATGGAGAGAAAAACAGCATAAGGAGAGATTGGTATAGACGATATTATTTGGATTATTAACCGGCAGGGATAGTCACTTTCCCTTTATATTCCTGCAGGTTTTACATAAGAAGAGGGATTCCGGTCAGCAAAGGCAGCTCCCACAATGCCTTTTGGATATCCGCTTCTGCAAGTTATAGTAAGTAATTGCTTCCCATCAAAATCATGGGGAAAGCGAACTGGTCTGAAAGACCGCCAGTTAGTGTGATGATGATAAGGAGATTTTGAAACTGATGACAGACAGAGATTATGCAATTAAATCAATGAAAGAGATTACCTTCCAGATGGCAAGCCATGCGCAGGATTATCTGGAAGTTACAATCGAAAGACATTATACTGATATTAAAGAACTGATGACAAGCTATCAGAAATTGATTTTGGAAAATCAGATTGTGTTAGAAGAACTGGATATGGAATGCCAGGAGAAAATCAATGAAGATATGGCATATGCATTGAGTTATCTGAGCATTTATAACAACCAGCTGAATGTGCCAAAGATGCACCGGGAGATGAATAATCTGATGATTATTTATGGATTGTCGGACATGATCTATCGGGGAATGACTTTGGTGAAGTTCTATGCACCGAATGGTGTGATGCTCAGTGAAATCCTTCATTCCTGTTTTTGCAGTCATTATAATAAGACAGATGTGGAAGTACAACAGGAGTTAGGAATAGGCAGGACTTCTTTTTATAAAATGAAGAAGCAGGCACTTGGGTATTTAGGATTTTATTTTTATGAGATCGTGGTACCGCAGGCAAAGGATAAAAGATTTAAACCGTCACTGGGCGTTGAGGAAGAGTAGGTGAATAATATGAGATACGAAGATTCGATGAAAGGTGTAGCTGCTCAGATAATCAAAGAACAGCTGAAAGCCAGTAAAATTAAAAACAATCCAGAAGAGTTCCATTGGCATGATGAATATGCAACGTTGAATTTCTTTTGGTTTATCTGCAAAAATATCGGTAACTTGGGAAATGGAGAAATTGAAAAAATGGTCACACGCTTGAAAAGCATAGATCAGAAAGCAGTGGAAAACCATGTGAATGGTGCTGTTTGGGCATTTGATTATGATAAGATGTTCTGTGTATTGATGGAAAATGAAATTTGCCGAAAGGTGTGTGAAAAGAATAAATATAATAGTTGGATGAAGCTGATTGGACAGTATTGTATCTCAATGGCTTAAAGATAAAGAAAGTTGCTGGAGAGAAAAAATATTCTCCAGCAACTTTGTCTTTGATGAATAAAGGTCAATTTTTTATTTAACTATTCTCACTATTATTTGATTCAGTGATTTTTTTCTTCTTTGGAGAAACCAGTTTGTGACCGGAATAAATGGACATGCCCATACAAAGCAATGAAGAATAGGCAAAGTATTTATGTGCAGTCATAGATTTTTTGATTCCAGAATAAATGCATCCCAACATACAGAAAAGTGCGCCTAAGGACCAGTATTTATGTGATTTCATAATTTGATACCTCCTTTGATTTAACTGATTCAATCATAACGCTTTTTTACGAAAATGCAAAGAAAAACTTTGAATATAGTTCTGTAGAATTAGAACTTGGCTTTGCGATTCTGTATATTTAAGATATCCACAAGTATACTAAATTCAGAACGATTATTCGTTCTGGAGGAGGTGTTACGATGGATTTGAAAGCAGTAGGACAGCGAATCAAATCAGCACGAGAAGCAAAAAATCTCACGCAAGAGGAACTGGCTGCATTAGTAAATTTAAGTCCAACGCATGTGAGTGTAATAGAGAGAGGCTTGAAAGTTACAAAATTGGATACCTTTGTTGCAATTGCAAATGTATTAGATGTTTCAGCAGATACTCTTTTGATTGATGTTGTGGCACATTCAGTTACAGGTGTTACCAATGAGCTGACAGAAAAAATTGAAAAACTTCCGATCAAAGAGCAGAAAAAAATCATCAAAGTAATTCACACATTATTGGAAGAGTGATATGACAAACTGGGAAGAGCGAGTAGCTCTTCTTTTTTTGACCTTTTATTCAGCTTTAAGTTGTAAAGTGTCTTTTCATGATAATAGAAATATGCTAAATTAGTTCTATAGAACAAGGTGTAATTCTACTTATATATTGGAGGAAAATGAATGAGAGAGAAAACTATTTATGAGAAGATTGCAGAAAAGTACAACACAACACCAGAAGAGGTACGCAGAGAAATGCAGATAGCCATAGATGCAGGATTTGATAATCCCGATCCGGCTGTGCAGGAAGAATGGAAGAAAATGACACTTAAAGGAGACAGCCCCACACCGGAAGAAGTAATCAATTACGCAGTAAAAAAACTAAAAGGAAAATAAAAATATGAAGAAAAAGATAATTGCATTGATTTCAGGAGCAGTGATCTTGATAATTGCTGCAGGAAGTATTTATGGGAAATCTGAATCTGGTCATAAGGAAGGCGAACCGGATGTAGTTGGAACATTTTCCGTAAATCGAGATGAAAATATTACAGTGGTTGCTAACCGGGGACATATCGGGGATAAAGAAGCTTTTGCAAAAGAACTTTTGCAGATGTACAAGGATGATTCATTTTATTCGACAAAATTCTCCACAGACAGGGGATATGCGACGAGCCTTGATATGAACATCTATTTATGGAAAGAGGATATTGAAGATGGGGAATCGGTAATGACAGCCGAATACAGACCTGTAGAATATGGAAAGGACTATGATGTTGTCAATAATCCTGATAAATTTCAACTATATATAGATGGAAAAGAAGTAGAAGAATAACACGGTGAACTTTTTACACTGAAATATGTACGATTCTAATAATGACATGAACTTATGGGAACGTATTGCGGATACTTTGTGAACTTTATCCTGATACAATGATTATGCTGATGAAAGAAGGCATAGATAACTGAATACAAGAAAGAGACGAAAGCCTCAGTAGTTAAGAAAAAACTACTGGGGCTTTTTTTTCGTGCCTGAATTTCTCAGCCAATAACTGCGGGTGTGTCCCGGCAGGATAAAGGCGGAGCAGGCATGATCCTAAACAGAGGTCCGCCTTCTGGATTTGAAACGAGCAACAAGATTTCAAATTCAGGAGGAACGGATATGTATATTGAACACCCATATTTTTATGAAGGAAAGTATTACGCAAATATTGATGGAGAAATGATCGAGATTACAAGAGAAGTTGCGTATGCGATGAACAATTTTTACAGAAGCAGCAAGGCAAAAAAAGTTGAGATTAAGAACGAAGAGGGGAAAGTCGTGGATAAGATGCTGCGGGAGGTACCTTACAGTGGACAGTCCATTGATGGGGAAGGATTCATGATTGAGGATTTCCCGGATCTGAATTGTGACGTGGAGCACAGTGTACTGACGAAAATGGAACAGCAGGATATTCATAAAGTGATCGATCAGCTGAATACCGAGGAACGCATGATTATTTACGGCACTTTCTTTGAAAACAAGACACAGACACAGATGGCAGAGATTATGGGGATTTCCAGACAGGTATTAGCTTACAAGCTGAAAACGATCCTTAATAAAATGCGTGAAATGTATATGAAAAAAATTTTTTAAAAAATTTCGGAAATTTTTTTGCATCTGCCGAAGTCATTTGACTTTAGTAATTAGAGGAGCTTTAAGGACTCCCTAAAACGCACCATGATAACTGAATATCCAATAATAACTGACGTGACATTTCATACAGTGAGCACAAGGAAGATGCCGCTATAGGATTATAAGACGTAAAAAATTTTTTAGAGCTAATAATACTGCGAAAAAGCACTGACCAAAGCCAGTCGGCAGGCTGGTGATGCGATGATATGTGTGAGATGCGATACACTTGCAGACCCTGAGAAGTCTGTAACTGGTAAACCTATGAACTGCCAGAGCCTGGAAACGAGAGTTTTTGGGTTGTGGTCCGGAGTGTAGCATCCGGGCAGGTTATTATTCCCTTCCTGCAGATGCAGGAGTAACGATTCGGGGTATCGAGGGTAAATAGAATCGAGCGAGCACTGTTTAATAATCAAATTGGCTATAGAGGTTATGCGGCAGAGCTTTCCATCTTGGAAAGGAACTCTGCCGTATTCCTGTGGAGCCAATATAGCGCTATGAATGCTTTACAAATTAAAAAGATTGGAGAGATGACAAGTGACGATTCGAAGAGGAGATATCTTATGGGTGGATCTCGGTATGTTCCCGACAACTTCGGTTCAGGGAGGAGTAAGACCGGTGATCGTAGTAAGTAACAACAAAGCTAATACATATAGTTCAGTCATTACGGTAGTTCCGCTGACGTCAAGAATATATAAGAAGCGGTATTTACCAACGCATGTATTTATCAGTAAATACGATATGACAGGGATCCGGAAAGGAAGCCTGGCATTGGCTGAACAGGTTATGAGCATTTCTACAAAATGCATTATTGAGAAATGCGGAAGAGTAAATAAGTGGAGCCTGGATCGGGTACTGAAAGCAGTACGGATTCAGATGGGAATGGAAGGAGAAGGTCATGACTGCGGAAGAATATAGAAACTATCTGGAAACGGATTTTGATGATGTAGATCTGAAGGAATTGAAGGACATCCGAAAAATAAGGATTGACCGGAATCAGACGAAAGAAAAAAGAATAGCTCAATATCTCAGACAGGTGGGAAATCCCTATCTTGTCTGTATAGGAAATGTAAAAGTGAAAATACGGTTTGCAAACAATGGAGTATCTTTTGAAGATGCATTTGAGGAACTTTTGCTTTCTGTATAAAAAGTGATGGTAAAATCTGAAGAGTTATGTTAATATGGAGGCGAGGAATTCAGGACTCCTCATTCCAATCAGGACAAAATCGACTCACCCTCTGGGTTTTACCAATGTTGATGGAAAGGTAAAACTAAGGAGGATGAAGATGAATCAGATTAACAATTCAAAGAAAATCTATCATGCAGCCATTTATGTTCGTTTATCGAAAGAAGATGGCGATGTTGCTACTGCTGGAAAGCGTGAAAGCAACAGTATCTCAAATCAGAAAGATCTGATAAAAAATTTCCTAAAAGATAAAAAGGATATAGTTGTTGTATCAGAACGTGTGGATGACGGTTACAGTGGTTCTAATTTTGAACGTCCTGCATTTCAGATGATGCTGGAAGATATCAAAAAAGGAGTTGTGGATTGTGTTGTCGTAAAAGACCTTTCCCGTTTTGGACGTGAGTATATTGATGCCGGAAAATATATCGAAAGATTATTTCCGGCACTTGGTGTGCGGTTTATTGCAATCAATGATCATTATGACAGCTTGGAAGGAAAAAGTCAGGCAGATGAAATCGTGATTCCGTTCAAGAATCTTATTAACGATGCATATTGCCGTGACATTTCTATTAAAATAAGGAGTCATCTGGAAGTAAAGAGAAAAAATGGGGAATATATTGGAGCGTTTACACCGTATGGCTACCAGAAAGATTCAGATAATAAAAACAAATTGGTGATAGATGTATATGCGGCAGGTATCGTCAAAGAAATTTACCGCATGAAATTATCAGGAATGAGCCAGACAGCAATTGCCAATGTATTGAACAAACAGGGTGTTCTTTCACCAATGGAATATAAGCACAGTCTTGGAATAAGGATTCAGGATAATTTTAAAACACACGAACAGGCAGAATGGAGCGCCATGTCGGTAAAAAGAATCCTTGAAAATGAAGTATACACAGGAACTCTGGTACAGGGAAAAAGGACAACACCAAACCATAAAGTAAAAAAATTGATGAAAAAGCCAGAAACAGATTGGGTTAGAATTGAAAAAAATCATGAGGCTATCGTATCAGAACGAGAATTTGCACTGGTGCAGAGATTATTAGGGATAGATACAAGGACTTCTCCGAATGAAGAAAAGGTATATCCATTGTCTGGACTTGTGGTTTGTGGAGACTGTGGGGCAATGATGATCAAACGGGATGTCCCGGCAGGAGGAAAGATATACGCTTACTATATCTGTTCCAGACATGCGGCTACGAAAGAGTGTGCGGCACACAGAATACCAATGAAAAAATTGGAAGAAACAGTATTGGAACTGGTAAAAATCCACATTGAAAATATTCTTGACATGAAAAAGATTATGGATTTTATTCATGCAGTTCCGTTTCAGGAATTGGATATTAAAGAATTAGAAACCAGAAAAGAAGCGAAAGAGAAGGAAGCCAACCGTTGCAGAGAATTAAGGGATTATCTGTACGAAGACTTTCGTGAAGGAATCATATCAAAAGAAGACTATAAAGAACTTCATGACGGGTACACGGAAAAACGAAAAAAAGCCGAGGAAGCAATCCGAAACATTGATCAGCAGATCAGAGAAATTCTGGAATCAAAAAGTGATAAATATCATTGGCTGGATTATTTTGCCGCACATCAGAATATACAAGAAATTACAAGAACGGTTGCGGTTGAACTGATTGATCAGATATTGATATATGACAAAAAACATATTGAAGTCAGATTTAATTTTGATGACTGTTATCAATCCCTATTACGGCAGATACAGTCAATGGGATGTGATATCAGCACAAATATGGACGGAAGAATAGAAATTCAAAAGAGGGAGGTCGTATAAATGGCTCGAAAATCAAGAAAAGTAGATTATGTAAATGTTATAAATAAAGAAAATCTGGTTACAGAAGCTGAAAACCAGTGTGAAAAAGTTTCACATGCAGCCCTTTATGCAAGGCTTTCTTATGAGAGTGAAAAGAACAGAGAAAGAAATACTATAGAGACGCAGATGGTTCTGCTTCATAATTTCGTAAAAGAACAGAAAGATATAGTGGTTGCAAAGGAATATTTTGATATATCTAAAACCGGAACTAATTTTGAGAGAGATGGTTTTAATGAGATGATGCAGGACATCAAAGAGGGAAATATTGACTGTGTTATTGTTAAAGATCTTTCCAGGCTTGGAAGAAATTATGTAGAGGCGGGGAGCTATATTGAAAGAGTGTTCCCATTCTTTAATGTGCGTTTTATTTCGGTGAATGATCACTATGATTCGTTCAGAGATGACATAAGCCTGCTGATCAGCATTTCAAACGTGTATAATGAGTTTTATTCCAGAGATTTGGCTAAGAAAATAAGAAGTTCATATCGGACTAGCTGGGAAAATGGTGAATTTCCTTCAGGTCAGATGGCTTATGGCTATGAAAAAGACAAGGATAATCCTCATCAGCTGGTTCCAGATCCGATAGCAGCACCTGTGGTGAAAAAGATATTTCAGTATTTTATTGATGGAATGACTTATGCAGAGATTGCCCGGAAATTAAATTCGGATGGGTATCTTTGCCCGAAAGCCTACAAGCTGGATAAAGCAGGAAAAGCAAATGAAAAGTCAGCGACATGGACATGGAGTGGAGGAACAGTCCACAAAATCCTTGAGAATCAATATTATGCAGGTGATAGTGTGCATAATCAGTTTACCAATGATTCCTGGGCAGCACAGAGACAGAAAATGAATCAGAAAGAAGAATGGATTATTATCAAAAACACCCATGAGGCACTTGTGAGCAGAAAGGATTTTGAAGCGGTACAGGAAAAGATTGGTCATATCGTAAAACGGGTTAATGAGGCTCGTAAATCAAATGGCAATAATGTAAGAGACTTTAACTTTTTCAAGCAGAAAATTGTATGCGCAGACTGTGGGAAAACCATGTATTTATACGGGAAAACTAAAGGCAATCATCGTAGGTTTTACTGTGGAAATAATAAACTTTACGGGAAGTGTACACCACATTCTATCACTGATTTGGAAGTGAATGATTATGTGCTGCGTGTGATACGTGCACATATCAATGTATATGTTGAAAATGTAGATCTGATTCGTCGGTTGAATCAAAGGCAGGAAAGCATTAAAAAGTATGATGTATTTAATAGGGAGATCAAGAAATGCCGGAAAGAACTGGAAAAAGTGGCAGTACACCGGGAAAGATTGTTTGAGGATTACGTGTGTCGTATTATTGATGCAGAACAGTATGAAACATTTTCAAAGCAGGATGCGGAAACAGAAAAAGAGATCCAGAATAACATGGAGATTTTATTAAAGCATCAGGTTGGATATGAAAAAAATTTTCACACAGAGGAAGAGTGGGAGAAATTGATCAATAAATACCGCAATACGAGAACACTGACTAAGGAAATGGTCAATGCTTTTATAGAAAAAATCGAAATACATGAAAGCGGTTCTATTACGGTTCGTCTGGTATATGATGACATGTTGGAAGAATTAAGAAAATATGCAAAAGAACGGGAGGCTGAGTTATGCCAGTAACAGAATGTATCGCTGTTTATATCAGACTTTCGTCGGAGGATAATGATGTAGATGGCAGCATAAAAGCCGAAAGCAACAGTGTCGGTGCACAGAGAATGCTGATAAACGAATTTATCAAAAAACAGGACGAATTTACTAACTGTCCAGTAGTTGAATATGTAGACGATGGGTACAGTGGTACAAACTTTAACCGTCCCGGATTTCAGAGGATGATGGAAGATGCAAAAGCAGGACGCATAAAATGTATTGTTATAAAGGACTTTTCAAGATTCGGAAGGGATTATCTGGAAGTGGGAAATTATCTGGAAAAAATCCTGCCGGTTCTTGGTATTCGAATTATCTCCATTAACGATGGTTTTGACAGTATCAATTCTTCTGGTTTTACTGGAGGGATGAGTGTAGCGTTAAAAAACATGCTGAACGCAATGTACAGTAGGGATTTATCCAGAAAAGTTCGTTCTGCTATGAAAACACATGCTAAAAACGGTGAATATATGCCGGCTTTTCCAAAATATGGATATATTAAAGATCCAGAAGATAAGCATCATCTGGTTATAGATCCAGAAGCAGCTAAAACAGTAAGACTGATATTCACAATGGCGGCAGATGGGAAAACAAAAGGACAGATAGCAAAATATCTGAACGAAACCCATGTGCTTACATGCCGGGAGTATATGTGCAGAAAAGGAATAAAAATGCACAGGGAAAACGAAAAAGAAAAGAAACTCTGGTCAGTCACAACCATTTCAGATATGCTCAAAAATGAAGTATACCTTGGAAAAATTATTTGGAATAAAAAGAAAGTGTCAAGAACAGGAAGCAATAAATTGGTTTCCAATGATAAAGAGGATTGGATTGTTGTAGAGAATGCACATGAACCAATTATATCTGATAAATTATTCCGGAGAGCAAATGAGAAAGCGTTTACTAACCAGAAAAGGGTTCTTGCAAAAAGAGGAGTAGCCTGCCCTATTTTCTTTTGCCCGACCTGTGGAAGAAGACTTGGTTTTACCAGCAGAGAGACGGGGTATCGCTGTATGCAGGCACATATCAGTGGTCTTAGTGGGTGTGCGGAAAGTAAAATGGACAGGAAAGAAGCAGAAGAAACAGTACTGGATACAGCTAGAAATATGGCACAGTTCATTTCGGAAAATCTTGAGAAAAAGAAAAGCGAATGGCATAAAGCAATTTTGAAAGAAGAAAATATCGCAACACTGGAAAGCGAAAAAAAGCGACTCTCCTCAAGAAAGATGAAACTATATTCTGATTATCGTTCAGAAGTGTTGGACAAGGAAGGGTATATGAAAGAACTGGAAAAAACGACTTCTCGTATTTCAGAAATCACTTTGCAGATAACAGAATTGGAGAATGAGATTGCTACAGCAAAGAAAAAATGTGATGAAGCAACAGAAAAAGAAATGGAAGTAAATGAGATTGCAGCATTGCAGGATTTTGACAAAATACAGCTGTCGAAGATTATTGAGAAAGTCTTTATTTATGGACCAGGACGTATGGAGATAAACTGGAAAATGGATGACATTTTCTACAAAGAAGAAAAAGCATAAACTGAATAAGATTGTTCGCAGGGAGCATCACTGGATGAAAACAGTGGTGCTTTTTGCGAATTAAAAGCAAATTTTTTTTAGACTTATATTGACAAAAGCAGAATTTTGTGGATTGACGCTGAAAGACATTGATCTTGAGAACAGAACTGTAAATATTGACCACCAGTTGCAGAGAACATCGGATATGCGATATATCATAGAAACCACAAAAACGGATGCAGGAACAAGAGTATTGCCGATTACAGAGGATCTGGCACAGAACAGATGTTTCAGGCAATCATCGAGGATAGAAATACACCGAAAGTGGAGAAAGCTATAGACGGCTATAGCGGATTCCTATTTTATGATGATAATGGAATGCCACTTGTGGCAATGCACTGGCAGCATCGATTCAATCATATGGTTGGAAGGTACAATGATATCTACCGGGTGCAGATGCCAAACATTACTCCCCATGTATGCAAGCACACCTACTGTTCCAACATGGCAAAATCGGGAATGAATCCAAAGACGTTACAGTACCTTATGGGGCATTCGGATATTAGCGTTACCATGAATGTGTACACGCATATTGGATTCGATGATGCTGAGGAAGAATTGAAACGGATGGAAGAGTTTAGAAAGGCACAGGCAGAGGTTGAGCAGAAGAAAGAGAAACCGATGTCGCAGAAGATGTTTAAGGTAGTTTAATATGGAAGTGGGATGACGCTCTGGCTTAGGCTGGGGCGTTTTTTGAGTGGAAAAAAATTGCTTATACATATATAATGAAACTAGTGGTTTTCTGCGATTTTAGGGAAATAATATAAAAGATTGGAGTGAAAAGCTTGGTATATAACGAATTTATTAGGTGTGAAGTCTGCGGATGTATAACAAGAATTAGATTGCAGGTTGGATGGCTTGATGAGCATCCTATTGCTGTAACTTGCGGAAAATGTGGTATATCATTAAAAGGAAAAGTAAAGATTGGACAAGATACCTTGGGGCTTAAATTTGAATTTGAAAATGCTGAAAGAGTTAATGCCGCTCCAACAACTATTCCAGATTACGTAGTAGAGTGTTCAGGAGAATTCACAACAATTAAGATGTGTGATGGATGGTGCCTACAGGAAAATTTTATTACACCATTTATAAGATATCAGCAGAAAAGTGGTGATTTTGATAATTATAAGAGTTTTGGAAATAGTGTGAATACGCTAAAACAAACGGCTAGTATATGGCCTCAATATAAACGTGTTTTACAATTGTATAAAAATGGAAATCAAGAATATCTTAAACAAGAGATAAAGAAACTATTTCCAGAAGAATATATTATGTGTAGAAATGAACTTGAAATAATGAGAGCAGTTCGCATGATTGAAGTTCATGGATTCCTGTTACCGCTAAAACCAGTCATATTGGATTTTCCACAAATTGGATCTGATATTCTGAAATTAGATAAAGAAAAAATGAATTGTCTTATAGAATATCTTAATACACATGATGGATATTCGTTAAAACAGATGCAGGAACAGATTAATACTCTATTAGGCGAGTTTATAGTGGCTTATCCTTATTTAATTCCGGCTTTGTCGTTACAATTTTGTGATGAAGGAAGTGTAGATCTTGAAGTGGAGGGAACTACAACAAGTACGTATGAAGATGTAAAGCAGTTTTATTTAGATGCATATGAGACGTTAGGAAATCTTTTGATTATTCCAGCGACAATTGATAATATAAAAAATAGAGGTGA
Source organism: Mediterraneibacter sp. 210702-DFI.5.30 (assembly GCF_020560115.1). NCBI lineage: Bacteria > Bacillati > Bacillota > Clostridia > Lachnospirales > Lachnospiraceae > Mediterraneibacter > Mediterraneibacter sp. 210702-DFI.5.30. The sequence goes on along the minus strand of NZ_JAJCME010000011.1, from coordinate 2,415 downwards.
TGCGAACGATTTTATTGCGAACAATGCAGGAATTGTTTCTTTGGATAAATTTATAGCTGCGACAAAAGCTAATAGATTTCATTTATATAACAAGAATGAACTCTATATGCGTACGATAGATGTAAAGTATAATCAAAAACTTCGGAATGCAATAGGACATAATGATGTTGAGTATGAAACATCAACTCAAAAAATAATATATATTCCAGATCCTAAAAAGAGAGAAAAGAAACTGTCTGAATATCTGCTTGAATTTGAAATTGAAGCATTAAGTATGTTTCAAGCAATTTTGGTTATTTCAGAATACCTTTATAGGTTAAGAGAATTAGAATTGCTTGCTAAAGGGGTAGTGCCTTTGCCGGTTGAATTTCCTATAAAGGAAAGAAAAAAGAAAAAGATTTATCCTAATGAAAAGTGTCCATGTGGCAGTGGACTGAAATATAAAAAATGTCATGGAAGACTCTAAAAATCCTTAGTAGTAATCTTTTATTTTTTACTACCAATTTTACTACTAACAGGTAGTAACAACATGCTCAATTCTGCTCTGATTTGCCATAATCTGTAATTTCAGAGCATTTCACAAAATCCACAGAAACCCTTGCAAAACAGGGCGTTTCCGGGCAAATTAAGGAGAAACAAAACAATGATAAGAATACTTTTCATCTGCCACGGAGTGTTTAAGGGATGGGACGAAAGCCTTGAGTTTATTGGGTTTCTTGGGAGAAAGTGTAGAATTTACACCTTATTTACACCTTTGGAAGATCGGATCGGAATAATATAATTTGCTAATCTGTGTTGATTTTTTTATGATTGAGTATAATAAAAGCAAGAACAGAAATGTTCTCGATGTAAGAGCATCATTAAAAGTTGGGCTGCAGATGGAGCAGGGTAAACTTCCATCTCATTAGATGTCTTAACTGGGCATCGAGCCTGGCAGCTTGGATAAAGCTGTAGTCCACGTGGGGGACTTAATGATTTTCACGTCGTTATGGGTATCTTAACTGGGTACCGAGGCTGACAACCAGCAGAAAACTCTTTTACAAAAGTAATTCTCAGAAGAGTGTGGTTTAATGCCACACTCTTTTTGGCATGTGAAGTATAAGTGGCAACAAAGGTAGATAAGAAAAACGCAATACGACAAGGTATTACAGAGGCGGAAATCGTATATTTCCAAAATTTGGCAGGTAAAACATTTCTGTATGTTTGTGGAGATGAATATTTTGAAGTTTCTTTTCCAATAGATCACTTTCTACATTTAACAGGAGTGGAGACAAGACTTTCGGCCAAGGATTTTTATAAGAATGCAAAAAAATCTATTCTTACAAATAATCAGTTCTATTTTGACGCAAGACATGTATATGCAAATGCCAAAAGGAAACTTCCGTGTTTAAAACGCTTGCCGGAATTAACGAATGAAATGGTATGTGTTCTAAAAAATATGGAAACCATGACAATTACATATAAACTCAGTGTTACAAATTTGGAATTTACAGGAAGTGTGACAAGAAAGCCAAAACGGTATACTGGGAAAAAAGATTAAGAAAAGAATAAAGAGCTGGTTTTAATTGTAAAATTTATGGGGAACTAACATCAGCTTATTGACATAAATTTAAAAATAAGTATAATAATAGTTGATTAATTGTTCAACTATTATTATTTGGAGGTGAACATATGTCAAAAACGTCTTATATTTGTAATTGCGATGTAATTCATGAGGATATTGTGAATGATGTGAAATCCAAGATGCAGCTAAAAGATGATTATATCCAGTTGGCTTCTTTGTTTAAGCTATTTGGAGATGGAACTAGAGTACAAATCTTACACGCTCTAGAACAGAGTGAGATGTGTGTATGTGATCTTGCAGTGCTACTGGGGGTAACAAAATCTGCAATTTCGCATCAGTTAAAGGCATTACGCCTAGCGAATCTGGTAAAATTCCGAAAAGAAGCACAGATAGTTTACTACTCGCTGGCAGATGATCATGTGAAAGAGATTATTGACAAGGGATTTGAGCATCTTTGGCAGAAATAATATTTTTTAACATTATAGTTGAGTAATTGAACAACTAAACAAATTGTAAGGAGATTATCATGAAACGCATATTTCTATTAAAAGGGTTGGACTGTCCAAATTGTTCCGCAAAAATTGAAAAAGAAGTCGGAGAGTTGGATGGAGTGCAATCCTCAGTGGTAAATCTGATGAAGCAGACGCTTACAATCAATGTTACTCAGACAGCCGCAGATACGATAGCCAGTCAGATTGAAACGATTGTTCATAGTCATGAGCCAGATGTGGAAGTTCAGGAAGAAACCGTTATGAATGTTACAAAGAGTTATTCGTTAAAAGGATTGGATTGTCCGAATTGTTCCGCAAAAATTGAAAAAGAAGTCGGAGAGTTGGATGGAGTGCAATCCT
>NZ_JAJCME010000109.1:0-257 GCF_020560115.1 Mediterraneibacter sp. 210702-DFI.5.30 | reverse complement strand
AAAAATCGTTGGTTACTACCGTCAGATTGAAACAGTGGCTGGCGGCGACCGCTTTCGCCACTTCAAACAACGACGTACCGGCATCCAGATACAGCGTTTGTCCGGGCTCAATGAGCATGGCGGCGAGCTGGCCCATTTTACGTTTCACGTCATGATTCAACTCGGCTTTTTCCCGCCATGGCAGCTCGGATTTCAGCAGGTTATTGAGCTTCACTCCGCCGTTAATGGCAATAACTTTGCCTTCTTCTTCCAGCAAC
>NZ_JAJCME010000108.1:0-257 GCF_020560115.1 Mediterraneibacter sp. 210702-DFI.5.30 | reverse complement strand
CTCCGGCGCTGGTGCCAGACTCAATGGCCAGATCCGTTCGTCTTCATGCAGCTGACTGTCAACGATCTGTTCTAAGACCTTTAACTGCTGACAAGTGGCCTTGCTCCCTCTGACGATTGGCGTGGTAAATTCCATCAGATTATCAGAAAAGCCACTCAAAAGATATGGATTAGTTTTGCGTGAGCTGAGGTTCTTGGGATATTCGTAACGACTGGCCCGGCCATTCGTTAAAATCCGGTGTTCCTCGAGACGCAGAC
>NZ_JAJCME010000107.1:0-258 GCF_020560115.1 Mediterraneibacter sp. 210702-DFI.5.30 | reverse complement strand
CTTTCTATAGGTTTTCCACGGCCCCAACTGAACCGCTTAATGACAGGCGTACTGGTTCCAGTTAAACGAACTTCAATAAACTCTGGCGTAAAGCCTTTAGGCATTGTCCAACGTCCAGTTAGACGCTCAGAATCTTGAAAATTGAAATTTTTGTCTTCCATAGGCACAGCTAAAACTTCCGTACCTTGAATTAAATGTAATTCAACACTACCCGATGCACTGCGTTTATTGGGACTCACTTGTACCAAATCCAGCTCA
>NZ_JAJCME010000106.1:0-258 GCF_020560115.1 Mediterraneibacter sp. 210702-DFI.5.30 | reverse complement strand
CCCCAAAGTAAGCCGCCTAAAGTATCCGAAGGATAATGTACCCCAAGAAGTACACGTGAAAACATTGTTAAAAAAATTAACCCCACAGCGACAAAACCAACTAATGTTTTGCTCCATACAGAAGAGAGATAGTGTAAGAGGATAAAAAAGAGACAGCCAAAGAGTACTACAGCAAAAGTTGTATGTCCACTGGCAAAACTTTTTCCTGGCTCATCTGTAAAGGCGGCAACACGATGAATGTCAGGGCGATCACGGCCG
>NZ_JAJCME010000105.1:0-259 GCF_020560115.1 Mediterraneibacter sp. 210702-DFI.5.30 | reverse complement strand
GGATTCCATATGTATGCGTCGGAAAAATAATAGGATATGATGATTATCATTATATTGCATCGGATCATGAAAAGGCGGCAAGAAATACATTGGAGTATCTGATCCAACTCGGTCATAAAAGAATCGCATTGTTTGAAATGTGTGACAGCGGTGTTGTACAAGATGCGAGACGGAAAGTAATAGCAGAGATTCGTCAGGAGTATCAAGAAAGAGGTGTTGAGATTCAAAGAGTCTCTTTTCCGCCAAAGGCATCGGATCA
>NZ_JAJCME010000104.1:0-259 GCF_020560115.1 Mediterraneibacter sp. 210702-DFI.5.30 | reverse complement strand
ACGGGCGTGAAGTGGGGGCTGATGCCCAAAGACGAATCCATGAACATCCGTTACCTGCTGTGTAACGCCGATGAAATGGAGCCCAACACCTGGAAAGACCGCATGTTGATGGAGCAACTGCCCCATCTGCTGATCGAAGGCATGCTGATCAGTGCCCGCGCGCTGAAAACCTACCGTGGCTATATCTTCCTGCGTGGCGAATACACCACTGCGGCCGTACACCTGCGCCGCGCCGTGGAAGAAGCCAAGGCCGCCGGCC
>NZ_JAJCME010000103.1:0-259 GCF_020560115.1 Mediterraneibacter sp. 210702-DFI.5.30 | reverse complement strand
CGTACTCGCCCCACGAGGTGGTGCGTTTAGGGTCGGCATCAAACAGGTTATAGATCCCCGCCAGCAGCTGCGCGTTTTTGTTGACACGATAGCGCAGGCCGACATCCACCATCGTATAGGCCTCATACTCATCGTGGCTGCCGCTATCGCGGTTGCTGCTGCGATAGTTCACCGTACTCCAGGCGTCCAGACTCTGCGTTGCCGCCCAGCTGAGCGACAGATTGGCCATATGGCGCGGGTAGTCGTTCAGGGCATAGCC
>NZ_JAJCME010000102.1:0-259 GCF_020560115.1 Mediterraneibacter sp. 210702-DFI.5.30 | reverse complement strand
ATGCTGCCTTCCGAGCTACAGGAAGGTGAGCTGTATGTGGGCACCACTCACCTGCAGCCTGGCCGGGTGGGTAACGAATTCTTTATGACCCGTGGGCATTTTCATCAGCGCCCCGAACAGGCAGAGTTCTATTTTGGTCTACGTGGCCAGGGTCTGCTGTTGCTGCAACACCGGGACGGGGCTTGTACGTTGGAACAGGTTGCCCCCGGCAGCGTTCACCATATCCCTTCGTTTACCGCTCACCGCCTGATTAACACCG
>NZ_JAJCME010000101.1:0-259 GCF_020560115.1 Mediterraneibacter sp. 210702-DFI.5.30 | reverse complement strand
ATCTTGATCTTTCTCGCGGTGCTTTTTTCTACTTATTGTATCTGTTCCCAGTATTGGATGGCAATTTGTCTTAATAGTGAAATACGATTGGGAGGCGAGGCCTTGAATGGGAAGCGCCTTTTTACGTCATGGTGGCTGTATTAATTCTTAACGACGAAAGGACGATGGATTTTGCGTAAGCTTGGAATTATTGGACTTGGCAATGTTGGTGCGCTGCTGGCCAATCTGTTGGTGGCACGGCAGGCAGTTGATGAACTGG
>NZ_JAJCME010000100.1:0-260 GCF_020560115.1 Mediterraneibacter sp. 210702-DFI.5.30 | reverse complement strand
AAGCTCGGCCAGAATCAAACCTGTCAAAGTTGGCCCAATTGCCGGGGCAAACTTGATTACCAAAGCGCAGATTCCCATAATGCTACCAATCTTTTTTGGTGGGAAAATCTGCATCGCAATCGTAAACATCAGTGGCAGAATCAGACCGGTTCCAATCCCTTGAATCATTCGACCCGCCAATAGAACCGCAAAGTTAGGCGCCAGTGCTGAAATTGCCGCACCGATAATAAAATCCAGCAGGGCAAAAATCACAATCTGAC
>NZ_JAJCME010000010.1:0-103925 GCF_020560115.1 Mediterraneibacter sp. 210702-DFI.5.30 | reverse complement strand
AGCTCAATCATTATCATAGAAGATTTTTATTTACAGACTTTTCTTCATAGTCTCTCATTATACTTTGAACGATTAATCAGAGGAGAATGTATTGACCTTTCAGATACAAAGAGCTTTTGCGAATCTTTTATTGCTAATTGTCCAAAACGAAAGTTTGAGCCACTAATATACACCTTATATAGCTTTTCATTATCATCTATTCCTTTTTGTATAGCTGAGTTAATGTATTCATATCCTAACGCCGTAACTACTATTACCATTTTTAACAACATAATAGCTTTAATAATTACCATTTTAACTTACTTTATACTTCCCCGCTTTAGTTTAACCTCTTCACAAAGTCATATATCAGCAGATGCCTTCGTGTTATTTGGATTATTTTTATGTACCTCTGTTTCTAAGTATTTAAAATCAAATATAATTATTATATTCCCAATGCCTTTTTTGATACGTTTAATTATTCACATCTGTTTTATCATAGTAATGCGTATTATTTGGAATAGATATAATTATAAATTATCTATAAATAATGATTATTATGTTATGTCAGAAACGCACTGATTCCATTTGATTCTACTACAAGCTTGCTGGATTAATACTCGACAAGGACAACGCCACTTTTTCAAACATTAATCCAGCAAGTAATCTTTAGATTTTAAAGATAAAAAAGCATAATCTTTCGTCGCATCACGTTCGCTTTGATACGTTGCCGGTAGCACCGCAATTGTTGCCTTATAAGATGCCCCTACTATTGATCCACTGTTATTAACCCCGGGATAAAAAATAATAGAAGAAGGATATCCACCATTCTCTTGACTATATACAACATGCGCAGCTATTGCCACATCGTTCGGACCAAAAAGCCATCCTGTTCCAAATGAACTTGTTCCATCGGGCCAAGTACAACTCACAACACCATAAGAGCAATATGGGAAAGTAGTACTTGATAAACTAGCAGGAATTCTATACCTATCATCAACATCAATAATCGCTCCATATGTTTGAATTCCAGTACTTGATTCCCTCTGGAATGTATGAGTCAACTGAATCACTATTTTGTTCCTCAATTTCTACTATCTTCATCTCATTAGTCTTTAAATCAGACTCAATCATTTCACTTGATTCTGCTACAAATACAGGTATTCCATGTAACAAAAAGCATATTCCTATAATAGTAGCACTCAATTTAAATTTTTGTTTAGCTCTGATTTAGTTGCCTCCTTCATAAATAACAACATCATCTACTGAATACAATAGAATGGGATAATGTATTTTCATTGGATCCATCTTCTGAATTCGGATAATAATATACTTTTACCTCATCCCCTATCTCATATTTATCCTCAAAATCTCCAAATGGCTTTATCCAATATACATTCTCAAATTCGTCTTTTATAGCAATATTATTGGGATAATTAATTTGTACAACATATCCTGATATACTTTGTATTTCTGACAAATATAAAATAGTCAATAATCCTAGTAGTAAAATTAAAATTGAGGTTGCTTTTATAATATCTTTTTTCACATATTTTCGTATTTTCATATTGCTCCTTCAATATTTATATCTTGATCTTAAACTTACGAAATCGGATCTACTAATTGAACATACTAAAAAACATACTATTCCCTAAATCACTCTGTTCCTCGAAAATAATATGTCTTATATTCACCACATTTTTGATTTTATCATTTTATGCACAATATTTTCAACGGTTCATTTATATTTTCAGCAAAACTTACAATTCTCACTTGGTTATTTTATATATCACACAATTCTTTTTCAAAAAAGGGCAATGAGATTTCTCCCACACCCTTTGTCATTTCTTACCTATTTACGATTCCGCTCCATCTCCATCCCCTGATACCGCCTCGGCATTGGCTTTCCCTGTTTCTTTGCAACCTCACAGCGGTGTTTATACAAACGCAAAAGGACAGATTTCCTCTTCTTTGGTACTTCTGGATTCTCCTTTTTCGGTGGCAGATTGTTGATTCTTCCATGCATGAACTTGTGGAGAGTATCACAAGCAGAAGTTTTTTCATACATTCAGAACGAGAAAGTCATGTAACGTCAGCAGCTTCATTTAACACTGCCAATTCAATATCCGTTAGTTTTAATGTGATGATGTTACTTCTCTTGAGATTCTTTTCTTTCTTCTTAGGTGCCATAGTCCTCCTTCCTTTTAGATAAGACATCTTGGATGTGCGATTACACTTTTTAACCGGCTGTCCCTTCCGGTTATATAAAGTGCTGCGATTATCTTTGATAGAGAGCCTACAGATATCTTTGATGTCTGTACGAGGAGGGTATGGGGAATCGGAATCCCCATCAAGAGACTTACCCGGAGGTATGCCGTAGCCATAAAATGGCGATACGGTAATACATGGGTAGATCTTGCTCTATATATGTACCCCTCTATATAACGAAACGCTCAGAGCCTGTTTTACAGTGGGGGAAAAGAAAAAATATCAAAAAAATAATGATTAATGGTGAGCTTGTGATAGAATGAAAAAAAGAGAAAAGCATAAAGGATATAGTTGGGGAGAATATTGGTTATGATTAGAAAGTTGCTGAACGGAGATATCGATAGAGTTGCTGACATATGGTTAAAGACAAATCTGAAAACACATTATTTTATTTCCAATCAATACTGGAAAAGTAATTATGAACTAATAAAAGAAATGATGTCACAATCCGAAGTCTATGTGTTTGAAGCGGATAAAATGATACAAGGATTTGTAGGACTAAATGATGAATATATCGAAGGTATTTTTGTCTCTGATGAAATGCAGTCATGTGGCATAGGTAAACTTTTATTGGATTATATTAAGGATAAAAAAGTTAGCTTACGATTAAATGTATACCAGAAGAATGCCAGAGCAATTTCTTTTTACCAAAGAGAAGGGTTCATTATTCAATGTGAAGATTTGGATGAAGCTACTGGTGAAAAAGAGTACACCATGATATGGAAACAAAAATAGAAATCGGGATTGACCGAACTGAAGGTGAAGAATACTTCTTGTCTAAAGGGCAAGAAGATGGGGATTAGAAAGTGTTTTTTACAAGGAGATGATTCGGTGAATGATCAATTCATACAAGGAGTAATATTTGATTGGGATAAAATTGATAAGGATAGTTATCTGAAGGAAATCAGGGCTTTTAAGGGAGTTGAAAAACTTGATTTTAACAAACCAATTACTTTTTTTGTAGGGGAAAATGGCAGCGGTAAATCAACTTTATTGGAAGCACTTGCCGTAGCACATGGTTTTAATCCTGAGGGTGGAACGAAGAATTATGTTTTTTCTACGCATGATACACATTCAGAGTTGTGTGATGCGATAAGAATTGCCAAAGGCTATCGGAAGGAAAAGTGGGGATATTTTCTTAGGGCAGAAAGCTTTTATAATGTTGCAACGCAGGAAGAAGAATATGCAGATATTACACATCCTTCCGCTAAATATCATGAAAAATCACATGGAGAGAGTTTTCTCGCATTAGCACAGAATAATATGAATCCAAATGGCTTGTATCTTTTTGACGAGCCGGAAGCTGCATTATCGCCGCAGAGACAGCTTACATTGTTGATGCAAATATACAGATGTGCAAAAGCGGGAGCACAGTTTATTATAGTTACGCATTCGCCAATTTTGTTAGGAATACCAGATGCAGATATCTATTGTTTTGATAATGGACGCATACATCTGTGCGAATATGAGGATACAGAGAGTTACCAGGTAACAGAAATGTTTATAAATAATAGGCAGATGCTGTTGGATAGATTACTAACAGATTAGATAATAAAGAAATCGATAAATTCAAGTTTATGAAATCATAGAGTGTATGGATTCAAATTCCCATATACTCTGTCATAATCCATATACTGTCTGCTAATAGTATATGCAAGATGCCGCTTTCAAAAACAAAATTTTTTTATTTTTTGAAAGTGGAAATTATGTAAAGACAACCTGATTCTTTACTTAATTTCAGGAAAAATGCAGAAATCTCAAAAAACTTGCTTTTGACCACTGTAAAACATGCTCTGAGCGTTTCGTTATATGAAGGGATAATTTTTCTTTCATATTTCAAAGAACAGAGGATAAAGAAATGTCACCATTTTATTATATCCATATTTACATTCTGCAATCTGCCTATTTCGGGAACTACTCCCTGTGCACACCATTCATATGTATTGTCTGTGCCATGCCTTTCTTTACAATCTTCGAAAATATATATCCTGTCAGAACCGATATGTCTTCCGAAAAAGCGGATAAATTCATTAATCTGCTCGTCAGGTGTATGATAATTAAGTGCGGATCTAAGTGCTTCATTTATGACCAGTTCATACTTTATGATTGTCTTCATGTTGTTTTCCTCCTGAATGTCTTTCTTATCTTACTTTTTTACATTCAAGCCAGACGGAAAGTCCTTCTTTTATTTTCTGCTCTTCCACAGGTTTCATAAAAAAATATTCTATCCGCAGTCTGAACGCATGAAGCGAAAAATCAAGGTCACTGCACCAGATGATTCCACATTTCGGATACAGGGAACGAAGATGTTCTGCTACATTCAGACCGGACACCCCAGATAATGCGAGAAGCACCACTGTCGGTACTGTTTTCAATGTCCATGCAAAAAATTGTTCCTGATTCTGATAAATTTCAATCAGCGGAAAAACATGCTTCTCTTTGAAGTAATTTCTAATATATTCCGCACTGTCTTGTCCTTCCTGTTCCTGGTCGGTCAATATAGCAATACTATACACAACACCCCTCCCTTTCCGTTTAATGTACTTTCATTTATTATTCTCATTATAAAAAAGTCAGAAATTATTTCAATAATCCTATCACGAAATGACAGAAAATGACACGAATTACAACTCCGTGGTATTGTTTTGTGATATACTGTTACCAGAACGTTTTCGAAATAACTACACCACTTGCTTGTCTGCGGATTCGATTGCACAGATGAAAAAATGTCACTGTGAACGAAGTGTGCAGTAACGAAAAAGTCTCAGCAAGCGGAATTTTATAAATATATATAAGGAAGATTTAGTGTGAAAATTGCAATTGTTGATGATATTTCAGAAGAACGGACACTGCTGCGAAACAGACTGGAATCTCAGTTTTCCAGACGCAATGTCCTTGCAGATATATTTGAATATGAAAATGGAGAAACTTTCCTCACTTCAGCGAAGGAATGTCCTTTCACTGTAGTGTTTCTGGATATTTATATGAACGGATTTAACGGAATTGATACAGCAAAAGAACTTCGAAAATCAGACACTGACTGTCTGCTGATCTTTACAACAACTTCCACTGACCACGCATTAGAGGGATTTCAGGTCCGGGCTCTGCATTATCTTGTAAAACCCTACAGTGAAAATGATATTTCCGCACTGGCAGATGAAATCCTTTCCCGCATCCCGGATTCCGGGAAATACATAGATGTAAAGGTAAACGGCAGTAATATTCAGATTCCTTTCCGGGAAATAATCTACGCTGAACATTTTTCCCACATGATCCACATCCACACTGCCGGTGAAAGGGAACTGGTCACCCGCCAGTCCTTTGATTCCTTCACAACCTCCCTGAAAATGGACTCACGTTTCTATCAATGTAACCGGGGCGTTGTGATCAATCTGGAGCATGCCGTTGATTTTGACGGATCATGCTTTCGCCTTGATAACGGAAGTAATGTCCCCGTCAGCCGGAAGCTGCTCAAAAATGCCAGACAAACATTTATGGAATTTCTGTTCCAAAGGAGGTGCCTGTGACTTTGCCTATTCTACCGGCTATGTCCGTATTTAATATAATGTCTCCGTCATTAAAACTACTATATGATAATTAGGGAGACTGTCCGCCCCGGATAATCTCCCCAATTTCTACATCCTCTTCTCTTAGTCATTTACTATTTTCTCTTTGACTTCTTCCCTTTATTATCCGATTCTTCGTTCTTCTCTTTATCTCGTTTTTCCAATATTCTGCCAACCGTCATAGCTACCAGAATAAATATACAAAGCACAGCGCCTATAGTAGCTATAAGAATCTCGATTGGACTGTCTATTGGTTCTATTTTATATTTACCTTTTGAAGTTCGATAAACAGTTATAGTGTCTTCATCTCCTATTTTAACTCTGTGATAAACGGTGCCTCTTCCTTTATAAGTTTCCCCTTCAACTTCATATGAATAGTTAACATCATATTTTATTATCCTGCTAGACTCTTTATCTTCTTTTGCTTGAGTAATAACTGCACTCACACTTCGAATATCAGTAGAATTTTCAAACTCTTTTTGTTTATTAATTTCATTGAATATGCAGAAGATGCATCCAACCAATCCAATAATAAATAACAGATATACGCCTACAATTTCCCATTTTTCATTCTTTTTTTTATCCATATTTTTTCGCCTCCCCGGTAAGAATATTCTATTCATTATGTTATATTCATAATACCCGATTATTCATATGGTGCCACTATCACTTGTGTTAGTAATCGAATTAATTTGTTTACTCCGGCGTAATTGAAAAGATAAAAAGTAATTGGAAAGGCGAAACCATAGTAGAACGACTCAAAGCATTTCGCAAGCATCCATTCCAAGTAAAACTCAAGAAGGTGATATAAAATCTGTGCCGGGCGATTCTGGTTATTCCCTGACAGATATGGTTTCTGAAGAAGTCGATATGGAATTAATCATCAATTCCGTATTTATTTTCCAGTGCTTCTTCTGCTAATTCCAGTTCATCTTCCAGTTTTTCAATCGTGCGTTCTCTCGCTTTGTATGTCTCGAAGCTAATCTCTTTCATCTGGTAAGCATACTCAAATTCATCGTCAAGCTTATCCAGTTCGTCATCGACTGCGTCTACCTGTTTTTTCAAAGCGTAGAATTGTTCGTGATTCTCAGATGCATTTGTAGATGTTTTTGCATTGTTTACACTTTTTGTTATATTACGGATATCGTTTTCATAAGAAGAGAAATCATAATCCTTTTCGTTCGCATTCTCTACTACGTTTTCTGTGTTACTGATATTATCATCATTGTCATCTGTATTTGATGTCACAACTTCCTGTGTCTTAATTTCTATATCTTCTGCTGCTCCATTATTGGATGAAGTGCATCCTGTAAAAGCAAATATTAATGTGAGAGATAATAAAACTACTAATATTTTTTTCATAATGTGTTCTCCTTCCGTCTCTTGGATGTTTTGTTTTTGCTGTTATATGTATCATATAGGAGGAAGATTAAAAAAAAATTAAAACAAATAGTAATTTCAAAAAATGAAAAAAAAGGACTCTAGCACACGAAAATGATTGGTATTATAATAATTACATTATGAGATTACTGATTGTAGAAGATGAGAATGATTTAAGAAACATTGTCAAAAAAAGGCTTGTCAAGGAACATTACAGTGTAGATGCCTGTGGGGATGGTCTGGAAGCGATGGCTTATATCGATATGACTTCCTACGATGGTATTATTCTTGATATCATGTTGCCGGGAAAGGACGGATATGAAATCTTAAGAGAATTAAGGCAACGAGAAGATGATACACCGGTTCTGTTACTGACAGCAAAAGACAGCATTGAAGACCGTGTCAAAGGACTGGATCTTGGTGCCGATGATTACCTGATCAAACCATTTGCATTTGAAGAACTGCTTGCAAGAATCCGTGTCATGATGCGTAGAAAGCCACAATTTACATCCAATCAACTAAAAATAGCAGATCTTATTCTGGATCGTGACACAAGAAAGGTTACAAGAGCCGGAAATGAAATTGATCTTTCTGCAAAAGAATTTATGGTTCTGGAATGTCTTATGCGCAACAAAAATATCGTAATGACAAGACAGCAGATTGAACAGAATGCGTGGGACTTTGATTTTGAAGGTGGTTCCAATGTGATCGACGTATACATTCGCTATTTGCGAAAAAAAATCGATGCACAATATGAACAAAAACTCATCCACACTGTTCGCGGTGTCGGATATGTAATGAGGGAAAACGAATGAAACAGCTGACGATCAAGAAAAAAATTACGCTATGGTACACCGGAATCATTGCCGTAGTTCTTGGGACTATTTTAGTTCTCGTCCTTCTTTTTGTGGATAGGGTTGGAATTTCTGCGACAGAAGAAGAAATCAGTGCCGCAGTGACTGGTTTCTCTTCAAATATTAATTTTCAGGATGATTCCTTTTATCTTGACGGCGATACCGAATTTTACGATGACGGTATTATGTTTTGTATTTATGACAAAAACGGACGCTTACTTTATGGAACGATTCCAACCCAATTTCCAGAAGAAACTATCCTCAAGTCGAATACACCGCGAATGATAACCAGATCAAATCGAAAATGGATGATATATGACAGCGTTTACACTTACGGTGATGATGAGGAAATGTGGGTACGAGGAATTACCTCCGTACATTCTATAGAACTTTTCATGCAGACATCCGAGAAAATGCTGTTGATTGTATTCCCATTACTCATTATTCTGATTGGGGCCATCGGATATTTTATGATCAAGCGGGCATTGAGACAGGTGGATCTTATCTGCGATGAAGTTGAAAACATCAGCAATGGAAAAGATCTTTCCAAACGATTGTCTCTGCCAAAAGCAAAAGATGAATTATACGAATTGTCGGAGAAATTTAACGAAATGTTCGAGCGCTTGGAATTTTCGTTTGAGAAGGAACGTCAATTCACATCAGACGTATCCCATGAACTGCGGACTCCCGTTGCTGTTATCATTTCCCAATGTGAGTACTTATTAGAAAATGAAAACTTATCTGCGGAAGATAAAGAAGAGATTGCAGTCATCTTAAGGCAGGCAAAACGAATGTCAAAGCTGACAAGCGAAATGTTAATGATCGCCAGAAACGAACAGGATGAGCAGCATCTGATGGAAAAACTGGATTTTGGATTATTAAGCGAACTTGTAATAGAAGAACTGCAGACAAAAGCACAGGAAAAAAATATTGAAATCACCCTGCAAAAGCAGGACGACTTATTTATGAACGGCGACCAGACATTGATTTTGCGTATGATGATGAATTTAATAACCAATGCCATCAATTACGGAAAAACAAATGGACATATTCATGTTATCCTGAAGGTCGAAAATGACCAGATTGTCGGTGAAGTGAAAGATGATGGTATTGGAATAAGTGAGAAACACCTGGACAAAATCTGGGAGCGTTTCTATCGCATAGACAAAAGCCGTTCCAGAGAAAATGGCGGTACCGGTCTCGGCCTTTCTATGGTGCGCTGGATTGTAAACCTCCACAATGGAACCATTCACGTCGAAAGTATCGAAGATATCGGAACGAGTTTTATTTTCCGATTTCCGAAAATATAAGGGGCTATCGCTGTATATCCAATTTCTTTTTACCAAAGAGAAGGGTTCATTATTCAATATGAAGGTTTGGATGAAGCTACTGGTGAAAAAGCAAGGCCCGTATCCGTTCTGGATATGAGCCTTGCAAGAATTGGAGAATTGTAATCCTTAGATTTTACAAGTAAAATCTCTCCAGTTTTGTTTTAAAAAATTGAATCAATGGACCGTTGAAGCAGGCATTTATAATTGTACCAATCCCTACTACCGACCAGATACCCGCCCCAGATGCAGTGGCAAATATAATTCCGATAATCACAACAACAACATCCGAAAGAATCCTTGCTTTATGGAATTGGATTTTTTGATGTGTCAGTTTCTCGATTATAATTGCGACGCTGTCATATGGAGCGATTCCCATATCTGCGACCATATATAGTGCCACTCCCATAGATGCCATCAGCTGAGCAAGCAGCAGTGCAAGGATACGCAGTGGCAGATTCATCTGAATCTGCACTACATCATTCGCTACATAACAAATAAAATCTGCAATATATCCGACAAATACCATATTGATAATGGTCCCCAAACCAATACAGGATCTTGCCTGAAAGAATACAACTACAAGAATGATTGCATTGACAAGCAGTTGCCACGTTCCAAAGCTCCATCCGATAAATCCGCTGATTCCAAGATTCATTGCACTGAATGGATCCACGCCAAATTGTGAAAGTCGTAAGAAAGATACACATAATCCAATAAACAATATTCCCAGTACCATTCCGCTGATTCTTTTTGTCTTCGTCATGCTCTATCTTCCCTCCTGAACTTTTTTGCCTTTCAGCATATATATTCTAGATTCAAAATCGGTACAAGGAGTCACATTCCCAGGCACTTCACCAGCTGTCACATCGGATGTGATCAATCCATAATTCATTAATTCATCCCCGTAATTTTCTGTATGGTTCCATACATTTTCATAAACCATATCCGGGTTCAATCCCTGTAATCTGACACGGCTATACGGCTGATTCACTCCATTTAAAACACGATAGTATCCTACGATTGCAAGCGTGCGGTCTTCATTTGTCACCATCCATACCGTCTCATTTCCTTCGAATGGACTTTTCAGACGATAAAATGTTCCAAACTGTAACACTTCTCGGTATTCTTTCATAAATGTGATCTGTTCTTTTACTTCTTTGATCTCTTCTTCTGTCAATTTGTTGAGATCCAGTTCATATCCAAAAGTTCCAAAGTATGCTACATTCGCTCTTGTATGTAATGGGGTATTGCGAAATACCTGGTGATTCGGGACAACAGACACATGGCTTCCCATACTGCTGAGCGGATAACACATAGAAGTTCCATACTGAATCTTCAGACGCTCAATTGCATCCGAATCATCACTTGTCCATCCCTGTGGTGCATAATACAGCATTCCCGGGTCAAATCTTCCGCCACCGCTGGCGCAGGATTCGAATAATACTTCTGGAAACTCATTTGTCAAACGTTCATACAGATCATATACACCTAGAATATATCGATGGAACACTTCTCCCTGTCTGTCTGAAGGAAGTTTGCTGCTGTAGCATTCTGTAATGCTTCGGTTCATATCCCATTTAATATATGAGATTTTCGACTCCGATAATAACTTTGCCATCATTCCGTAAATATGATCTACTACTTCTTTTCTTGCAAAATCGAGTACATACTGGTATCTGCCGTGTGATGTATTTCTTCCCGGTGTCTGTAAGATCCAGTCCGGATGTGCTCGATAAAGATCAGAGTCTTTATTTACCATCTCCGGCTCAAACCAAAGACCGAATTTTAATCCAAGTGCTTCAATTCTTTCTGACAGGCCTTTGATGCCATTTGGCAGAAGCTCTTCATTTGCCACCCAATCGCCAAGACCAGCTCTGTCATTTCTTCTTGCGCCAAACCATCCGTCATCTAAGACAAACAGTTCTACTCCACATTCTTTTGCTTTCCTTGCAATCTCTACAAGGCGATCTTCTGTAAAGTCAAAATAAGTTGCTTCCCAGTTGTTATTTAAAATCGGTCTTGCCTTATCACGCCAGTACCCTCTTGCAAGTCTCTTAGCATACAACTTCTGGAACGTCTGACTCATGCCATTTAATCCATTTTCACTGTAAACCAGAACTGCTTCCGGTGTCTGAAAGCTTTCTCCCGGTTCTAATTTCCAATCGAATCCTTCCGGATTGATCCCGGCTGTAATTCGTGTCACATCATGTGTATCTACCTCTGCCTGCATACGGAAATTTCCACTGTATACAAGGCTTATTCCAATTGCTTCTCCTGCATTTTCATCTGTGTTGTGACGTTTTAAAGCAAGGAACGGATTATGTTCGTGAGAAGAATTTCCGCGCATGCTGTCGATAGCTGTTATGCCCTGCTCCAATGTTCGATTCTTTATATAGCGCTCCCTGGACCATGCACCGGACAACTGCATCCATTCATAATCCTTATCCGGAAGATCCAGGCTTAAGCTCATCATATTTAATACATGCAGATTTTTCTCACCGGCATTTTCAATATAAGCACTTCTTGCAATTGCACTATATTCATCAAAAATCGTATATAAAAGCGCCAGTTTTGCACCAGTCAAAGCGTCTTTCAGAAAGATGCGCAATGTCTGCGCTTCCTCCTCGGACTCTGTGTAAGTTGCCGGCAATCCGAAGAGTTTCGGTTTTCCGGCAATAATCTCATAGCTTTCATATTGGAACTCACTGATTCTGCTGCCATTTTCCTGCAACAATTCAATTGCCGGATGTCTGTAATCTGTCGTACCATAAACCGGATATTCCTGTCGGATATGTTCCAATGAAAAAGTACGATCCCATTCATATATATATGATGTCATTGGGCGTCCACATTTTTCAACCAGATAAGAAAAATCTGCTTTATCATGAAGTCGTTTTCCAAAATATAATTGTCCCAGATGTCCATTTTCTAATACACATAAGATATAACTGATTTTTTCATTGTATAAATGGAAAGTTTTCGTTTCCTCGTGAAAAATAATCTGTCTCATATACTACCCCTTTTATAATTGAATTGTTGACTCTTAAGCTGTCTGCTTTTTCGCATGCATTTCATTTACTTTTCTTGTGATTTCTTCCATCTTCTCACCTTTTAAAGTGTAGTATTTTTTGTAAATACCAAAGCTTGCAAACGCAAGAATGATTGGAATTACAATCATTAACACGCGAATACCCATTACTGTTGCTGCGCTCTGCGTTACCGCTTTTGCGTTGTATCCTACAATCTGAAGACCAATTCCTGTTAATCCACCTGCTGCTGCCATAGCTGCCTTCATAAGGAATGTCTGTGCAGAGCATGTTACACTTTCATTTCGTACACCAAATTTCACTTCTCCATAGTCGATAACATCTGCCATACAGCATGTTGTTACTCCAAGTGAAAGACCTGATCCAAAGAAAAGAAGCGCACAACATACAATAACTAACACTTTGCTCTGTGGGGCTACATATCCTGCTACACCGAGCAGTACAAATCCAACAATCGGAAGTCCGCATGCAAATGCGTATACTTTTTCACGGCTAATTTTTTCTGCGATTTTCGGGAAGCATAAAAGTCCTGCCATCTCAGCAATAATCGCAAGTCCAAAAATAGAATACAGATATTCATCATGGCATACACATTTGAAATAATATACAGCAAAGCTTTTTGCAATCTGTGTACAAAGGTTAAATGTCAAAAGTAATCCGATAAATGCAAGCAGCTGATCATTTTTTACAATTACCTGAAATGCCTGTTTCAGACTTGTCTTTTCTGCTGATGTACCTAATGTTGATTCCTCTTTTACATTAAATACAGTAATGCCGATTGTAACGATGAAAATAACTGCGATAATGATTGCGAAAAGTGTATATCCTTTTTCTGCGTAGAGATTGCTCTCGCCTGCAACTTTGTTCAGGTAGTTGATAATATAAAGCCCAAATGTTGCTACTGAAAATCCTGCAAGACTTGCGAAAAATCTTGGAATTACGGATACTTTCTCACGTTCGTGAGGATCATTTGTCAAGTTCGGAAGCCATGACCAGTAAGGGACATCCATGATCGTATAAGTCATTCCATATAAGATATACATAACGGATACATATACGTACAATGCTGTTCCTGACAGATTAAAACTGTGGAATAACAAAACAAATACAACTGAATTTACCAATGTTCCGATTACAAGCCAGATTCTGAATTTACCAAAACGTGTATGTGTATTGTCAACAATCATTCCCATCATCGGGTCATTGATCGCATCCCATATTCTTGCCACAAAAAACAGTACGCCGACAAAGGCTGGTGCCAGATACAATGTATCTGTAAAATAAAGCATTAAAAATGCTCCTACTAAATTGCAAATTGCATCTTTACCGATTGCCCCAATTCCAAAACATAATTTTTCTCTTGTAGACGCATATTTATATTGCGGATTTTTCTGAGTTTCTTTTTGATTTCCCATGATTCTCCTCCTCTAACACTCATTTGTTTATTTGTTGTTTAAGTGAAGAAACCTGTGCACTTGTTCCTTATGTTTGTTGATACAAGTATAGCGTACAAAAAAAAGCATCCGTTATACCTTTTTGTTAAGAGTTATATCTCAAATGTTAGGTATCAGATGCTTTTTTTAACATTTTATCTATTCTTTTTCGATGTTTCCTACATAAATTGTTTTATGCTTCTTATATTCCTCCAGTTCATTTTGTGCACGGATCAATCGTTCTCGGGCATCCTTTCTGTTGTCATTACGATATTGGGTCGGCGTTATTCCTACTTTCTGCTTGAATATTTTACCGAAAGCAAGGGAATTACGATAGCCACAGGAAACTGCAATCTCCTCCACAGACAGATCTGTAAGTGCGAGCTGCTCCTTTCCTCTGGAAATTCGAAATTCCGTCAAAAAATCTTTCGGAGAGATTCCAATACTGTTCATAAATATTGTATATAAATAGCTTCGATTTAGTGCCAAATAATTTGCTATATCTTCCACTGTGATTTTCTGTGAATAGTAATTCTTTATATAGGCAATTGCTTCCTGCACATGTATGCTTTCTTTTGTATCATTCGAATATTGCTGAATTTCAATCCCACGAGCCAGTACTGAGAAAAACTGATAGAGCTTTCCCTGGAGATAATAAAGATTTTCTGCAGTTGAACTCGTATGATGAAGCATTTCAAATACAATTTCTTTCAGTTCTTCTCCATATTCACACTCGCATGTAAGCTGACGACTGTTCAGTCCGAGATCTCTGACAAATCTCTGTGCCTCCGTACCACCAAATCCTACCCAAAGGTAAGACCATGGGTCCGTTTTATCTGCCTGATAAAAGGTAAGGCTTTCCGGCTCGATCAGAAAGGCCTGCCCTTCTTTCAGCTGATACTTCGTTTCACCAACCTGATAGATACCTTTGCCCTTCATTACATAATGCAAAATATAATTGGGTCTTGCGGCCGGTCCATAGCTATGTAATGGCTTACATTCTGCAAATCCGCAGAAACACAAATGAAAATCTTTAAACTTTGGTTTTAATAGTTGTAATACGTAAGAATCTTCCATAATCTGTATCCTCTCTTAATCCCTAAGATCACAAGCACTTTCCAGTCATGCTTACTTTTGCTGCTACTCACTCAATAATAGTTAGTTTAACCATTTTCCTTATTCTATCACAGTATCGTATTATTCTTCCATCAGTTTTCAAGCCAAGTACTAAAATGTAAAAAAACTTGCAAATCCATCTTCTTTCCGTTAATATATTGACAACAAACAGGGAAAGGAAAGAAGGTATGTTTCAAACAATTATTGGTACAATCAGTTCTTTTATGTACAGCAAGCTACTGGTCATTCTACTGATTGGTGCGGGAGTCTATTTTACAATCCGCACAAGATTTCCGCAGGTAAGATTATTTAAGAATGCTTGTGGATCCGTGATGGAAAAGCCGGAGGATAAAGGGGCAATTTCCTCTTTTCAGGCACTTATGGTTTCAACAGCATCCCGTGTGGGAACGGGAAATATTGTCGGGGTTTCATCGGCGATTTGTATAGGTGGATTTGGTTCTGTATTCTGGATGTGGGTGATTGCGATCATCGGAAGTGCATCTGCACTGATCGAGAGTACATTGGCACAGATTTATAAGAAAAAAGGGGAAGATGGAAGCTGTTATGGAGGACCGGCTTACTATATTGAAGCGGCACTTCATTGTCGCCCGCTGGCAATTGTTTTCTGCGTTGCAATGATTTTAACCTACGCATTTGGATTTAATATGCTGGCATCTTATAATCTGCAGTCTACATTTTCAGTATTTTCTTTTTATGAGGCAAAGATGAGTCCCTGGATCATCGGTGGGATTTTGGCAGTGCTGACAGGATGGTGTCTGCTTGGCGGCGGATCACGTATCGTAAAAGTAACTTCAATGGTTGTGCCGGTAATGGGGATTGCGTATATCGGAATTTCACTTCTGGTAGTAATTATCAATATTCAGAACGTGCCGGCAATGTTCGTGCGTATTTTTGAAGAAGCATTTGATTTCAAAGCAATTTTCGGAGCATTTTCCGGTTCAGCCATGATGCAGGGAATCCGCCGGGGACTCTATTCCAATGAGGCAGGTATCGGTTCCGCTCCGAATGCATCGGCTTCGGCAAATGTCAGCCATCCGGTAAAACAGGGGCTGGTACAGATGTTATCCGTATTTATTGATACTTTGTTGCTTTGTACAGCAACAGCAATGATGTGTATGTCATCCGGGATTGATCCGGCAAAAGAATTGCAGGGAGCACCATGGGTGCAGGCATCTCTTCAGGAATCACTTGGTTCTTTCGGGCCGATCTTTATTACAGTTGCAATGGTATTTTTTGCATTTACAACTCTGCTCGGAAACTGTTTCTATTGTGACAATCTTTTAATCTACATTCACAAAAAACAGCCGGAAAAAGCTTTTATGAAAGGCTTCAGACTGGTATCGGCACTTGCAATCTTTCTGGGCGCAGGAATGGAGATGTCTCTTTTGTGGGATCTTTCCGATGTACTGATGGGGGTTATGGCGCTCATTAACATTCCGGTTATCCTGATTTTATCAGGGATTGCATTTAAAGCGATCCAAGATTATGAAGCGCAGTTAAAGCAGGGAATCAACCCGGTTTTTAAAAGTGCAGACATCGGTCTTAGACAAAAAACAGATTTCTGGAGATAAAACAGGATAATGGGGGAGACTGTCCGAACCATCGGATAATCTCCCCCAATTTCTACATCCTCTATTTTATAACTAAAACTTTCTGTGTTTTAATGGATAGCTTTTTACTTTTTGTTACTGTGGTATTTTTTATAGAAATAAATATAGGATATTCCACCTGGAATACTGATCCAGATAAGCATTGTTACAACAGACACAATCTCAAAATCAGAAATTGTTAATGCACAGGCTATATACAGCAATACCATCGGAAATGAAATAAATCCTAAAATTCTATGTGCAATCTTCCAGGTATCTTCATCACGCACAGTCCATGGCAAACGAAGGCCGGTATGTCTGTTATATGGCAACTTCGGCGATACAATACCTATAAAAACCATTATGCAAGACAATAATACCATAGCAAATAGTTTCTCTCCATTTTCCGAAAAAGTAATGACATCAACTGCACTCAGAAAAGCAAAAACAATACCAATGATTAAAATGCTAATATTGCAAAGTGTGGTAACACGGAAAATACCAATTCTTAAATCGTCAGTTGTTAGACTTGTAAACAAAGCCAAATTACGATACAGTACGATAGCTGCAATCAGCATACATATTCCTGCCATTAGAATTGATACGACTTCATTTTTCACACTCATTGTAATCATCATAGATAAAAATGAAACAAACAGAATCAGACCTCTTTTCTGGTTTGCCTGATACAACAACTTTTCTTTTTGCTTTTTTCTTGCCAGCTGTTCATTTAGTTCCGCCAATTCTTCCGCCAAATTCCCATTACTATGGATACTCTCCTCAATTCCAAGCAATTGACTAACCGATACATCAAGCAAATTTGCCATTTCAATCAAAACATCTGCATCCGGAATAGATAATCCCTTTTCCCATTTTGAAACTGTCTGCCGAACAACATTTAACTTTACTGCCATTTCTTCCTGACTCATTCCCCTTGTTTTTCGGAAATGCTTTATATTCTCATTAATCATAATTTCATATCCCTTCTATTCGATATGTACATGTACATTATAAATTATACGAATATGCTGTTTCCGATACAAGCAATGGAAATTAACATTGGCTATTTTTTCTTTACACTTAAAAGTTAATTTGTGAATACCCGATAATTCTCTTCCTTATCGTAATCCTTGTGGATTCCATCATCCTCGTACATCGTATAACTGCTGTTTTTATATCCGATAAGCTGCAGATGTTCGGTATCAATATCTTTCACACACTCTGCCACTTCTGCAACCGGGATGCATTTACCACTTCGAATGAAGAGCGGTACTTCATTTAGTGCCACATCTACATAATGAATACCCTTTGCGAGAACCTCTTCAGAAATGCTTCCGTCCGGCAGGAACTTGATAAATTTCATTTCTTCCGGCAGATAAACATAACGGCCTCTTGCGTTCTGCTCGTAGACCGGAGCGATCATGATCTCGTTTCCAAGCATCAGCTGATCCTCTATCCTGATTGCTCTCTTGTCATCCGGATAAACAAACCCAAGTGGTTTGAAATACATGTCATCATTCAGCACAGCTTTCATGTACTCACTGTACAGATACGGCACAAGACGATATCTTGTATTAATGACAGCGCGGAAATCCTCGATTTTTTCAAATTGATAACATTCCTGCTCTCTTGTTCCCGTTGCTGAATGATTACGCATCAGTGGTGTGAATACACCAAGTGCAAGAAAGCGAAGCAACAGTTCTCTTGTCGTATCACTGCCAAATCCTCCAAGGTCAGCACCTGTATACAGGAAACCGCACATATTCAGAGACGGCAGCATCTTCAGGTTAAGAAGGATATGCGACCACCAGGATTTATTATCGCCTGTCCAGATTCCGCCATAACGGTGCATTCCGATATAAGAAGATCTGGAAAACATCAGAAAACGTTTTTCCGGGTCAATGCGTTCAAAAGCTTCTCCTGCTGCTCTTGTCATATTGTAGCCAAAAAGATTATGTACTTTGTCATGACGGATCTTTTTGCCATCGACATTGTGATAAAATCTTTTGTAATCTTCCGGATTATTTGCAATACTGAGCATCTTGTCCTGCATTTCCCAGGGATGGGGCTTGCCTTCGGTGGTATCCTTTGCAAACTCTCCGGCAAGTTCTCTTGCCTCTGCAAGGCCTTCGGAAGAATAAAAGATCGCAGGCTCGTTCATATCATTCCAGAAACCTTCTATTCCCTGTTCGATCAGAAAACGATATTTGTCCCCGAACCATTTTCTGGCTTCCGGATTCAGCATATCCGGAAAATGGGTATCTCCCGGCCATACAGCTGCAACAAAATCACTTCCGTCTTCTCTCTTGCAAAAATAGTTGTTTTTGACACCTTCCTCGTAAATCTCATATCCCGGCTCAACCTTGACACCGGCATCAATGATCGGAATCAGGCGAATATCCTGGTCATCCATTTCCTGCACAAATTCTGGAAAATCCGGGAAATTTTCTTCATTCACTGTGAAATCTTTGAACGACTGCATATAATCAATATCCATGTAAATCATATCGATTGGGATATGATTCTCCCGATATCCTTTTGCGACAGTACGGAAATCTTCTTTCGTCGTATACCCCCAGCGGCTCTGTCCGAAACCAAAAGCAAACTTTGGCGGAATATAACTGCGTCCAATTACGTGACGGAACTGTTTTACGATATCATAAGCATTCTCACCTTCAAGCACATAGATATCCAGATTGGCATTTTCGCAGGATACCCTGAGTGTATCCTCTCTGTCATATCCGATATCAAAGGTCAGTTTCGACGGATAGTCAAAAAACAATCCAAATGTAGTCTTTCCACTCACGATGATAAAGTTGTGTGCTCCGTACAAAGAACGCTTGTCCTCTGTATGTACCGGATCATCTGTGCAATTACTGATATAACAATACCCTCTCTTGTTGATTCCACGATTGGCTTCACCCAGACCATAGACAATGTCATCTTCATCCATGATATAATTAAAAACAAATCCTTCCTCCTGACTGACCTCTCCATATGGGAGAACGCCCTCAGTTGTTTCAATTTTTTCAGTCAGTGCCTCCGTATTAAACGGAGTTCCATATCTATATTTTCTAATCATTTCTCTGTCACCTGATGTTTATAATATAATACGAATGCTTCATATGGGTTCAGAATAATTTTTCCGTCGAATTCTTTTCTTCCAAGGTTTGTGATCAGACACTCTGCGCCTTTGAATTCTTCCGGCACTTCTACTTCTGCATTCTTGTCACTGAAGTTGCAGACAGTCAGAAGTTTTTCCTGATCCTGTTTTCTTGTGTAAGCAAAAATTTGATCATCTTCACGATAAAGCGGTTCAAATTCGCCATAAACAATAATGTCTTTCTCTTTACGCAATCGGATCAGTTTCTGATAGTAGTGGAAAACAGAATCCGGATCTTCAAGCTGCTGTGCTGCATTGATCTTCTTGTAGTTCGGATTCACTTTGATCCACGGCTCGCCCTCTGTGAATCCAGCCTGTTTACTGTCGTCCCACTGCATCGGAGTTCTCGCATTGTCACGGCTTCTCAGCATCAGACATTTCATCATGTGTTCCGGAGTCATAAGACCTGATTCCGTAAACTCTTCAAAGTAGTTAATACTTTCAATATCACGGTAATCTTCCAGTTTGTCAAAATAAACATTTGTCATACCAAGCTCTTCCCCCTGGTATACATATGGCGTTCCCTGCATCATGTGAATACAGGTAGCCAGCATTTTTGCGGATGTTTCTCTGTATACCGGATTGTCATTTCCAAAACGGCTGACGCTTCTCGGTTGATCATGATTACCTAAAAACAAACTGTTCCATGCTTTACCCTGGAGTTTCTCCTGCCATTTGATCATGATGTTTTTAAACTCTTTAAAATCATATTTTTGAGTTGTCCACTTTCCATAATCTCCGCATCCACTCTCCACATGCTCAAATTGGAATACCATATTCAGTTCATTTCTGTCTTCACCCGCATATTTCTGTGCTTCTTCAATTGTAACTCCAGCTGTTTCACCAACTGTCATGATATCATATTTTGAAAGGACTTCATGATTCATTTCCTGAAGAAATTCATGGACTCTTGGACCATGTACGCTATATGGCCCAAAATCGCCATAAAGTCCGTTATTCATTTCTCCATCCGGGAATCTCTGATCTTTGGAAATCATACTGATAACATCCATACGGAAACCATCAATTCCTTTTTCACACCAGAATTTCATCATATCGTAAACTTCCTGGCGTACTTTTTCATTTTCCCAATTGAGATCCGGCTGTTTTTTTGAAAACAGATGCAGATAATACATCTGTGTCTGCGGATCATATTCCCATGCAGAACCGCCGAATGCTCCTCCCCAGTTATTAGGTTCTTTTCCGTTTACCGGGTCTTTCCAGATATAATAATCACGATATGGATTATCTTTTGACTTGCGGCTTTCAATAAACCAGTTATGTTCATCCGATGTATGATTGACTACAAGATCCATCAGAATCCTGATGGATCTTTTGTGTGCTTCACACAACAATTCTTCATAATCCTCCATAGTTCCATATTCTTCATAAATTCTACGGTAATCAGAAATATCGTAACCATTATCGTCCTGAGGTGATTCCAGCATCGGAGAAATCCATAACACATTTACCCCAAGTTCTTTAAGGTAATCGAGTTTCTGTATGATTCCTCTGATATCTCCCACGCCATCACCGTTACTGTCTTTAAAACTCTTAGGATATATCTGATATACTACACTTTCTTTCCACCATTTTTTCTCCATGCCAAGTCTCCTCATTTCTAATTATTTGACCGCCCCTGCAACCACACCATTCATTATACTCACCTCATCCTTGCAGTATCAAGAGGTTTCTCGCGAAACTACAAAAGGTAACAAAGTTTATTTCCTGCTTTTATACAGTTTATACAAAGAAAAACAGGTCATTGCACCTGCTCGCCTATATATGCAAAAAAAGGATCCTGTCATTCTTTGACAGAATCCCTCTTTACCAGATAGACTGGGTTTTTTATATTCAATTCGTTCAGCATCTCTCCCTGAATCAATTTCATCAGACGTTCCAACGCCACATGTGCTTTTTGTGGAATATCCTGATGAACGGTTGTCAGTTTCGGTCGAATCATGCTCGCGTAAACACTGTCATCATATCCTGTAACAGAAATCTGCTCCGGAACCATGATTCCTTCGTCAAAAAAGAAATTTATTGCTTCTATCGCATTATAATCTGAAGAAAAGGCCAGCGCTTTTGCTTCAAGAAAGCGTGGAAGAAGTTCTCTGTATTTCCTGAGACGAAGATTTCTTTTACCCGGGATAACTATATATCTGGAACGACTGCAGAATCCCCCTTGTTTTTCCATCGCCTGTTTGAATCCCATCCACCGATAGTAATCGCTGTCCTGCTCTGTTTCTGCAACAAACAATGCTTTCTTATATCCACAGGAATACAGGTATTCTCCAATCTGATAACCTCCTGAATAATCATCTATGCCAACATTCTGGAATGTATAAGCACCCTTCGGATAAGCATCGATCAGAATCATTTTCTTATTTAATCTGTGTGAAAGGTTATGATACTGCTCTTCATTGTATCCAAGGATAATCAATCCCTCTACATTCCATTTTGAAGCAATATCCACTACATTCTGAATACTTTCACCACCGATAAGCATAACATAATATCCGTTTTCTTCCATTTCCATCTGAATCGTTCCGATCAGTTCTCCCACGAATGGATCCTGAAGTGACTGCATACCATGAGCGTAAGTAAATCCGAGTACTACACCTATGATTCTGGAACCACGTCCGGAAAGCATCATGGACCCCATATTCGGAACATAGTTCTGTTCTTTAAGAATAGCCGTGATTGTATCGATCGTTTTCTGGGAAACTCTTTTCGTATTGCCATTTATAACATTGGATACCGTGGTGCGGCTAACGCCTGCCATATCTGCAATATCCTGAAGCCGAATCATAAAACCTTCCTCCTGTATTCTTATTTCCTTACAATACTTTTTCCTGCTTATTTGTACTCAGATACTTTCGTTTCTGCAAAAGTCATTTTCGCTTATATCAAATTTATAATATCATAGGCAGTTATGTTTGTCACATAAAGGTTTGCAATTTCAAACTGCAAGACCGCTGTAATTGCGACTGATAAAATTAACCATTGTCTCCATGAATATATTAGAGATATAATATAAATACTGGTATCTGATTTTTCTGAATACTAAGTATCTAAAAATGGGGAATGATAAATGAACAAACAAGAGAAACAGATTTTCACATCAGACAATTTGAAAGAAACAGCCATCATGACGATAGCAGTGGGCATTATCGCCGCGGCCGTATATTTCTTTTTGATTCCGAGTATGACCTCGATCAGCAGTATATCCGCACTGGCAATTGTTATGTCGCATTATATACCGTTGCATGTATCAACGATCACAATGATATTGAACGTTGTCCTACTGCTGATAGGCTTTGTGACATGCGGAAAGGAGTTCGGAGCAAAGACGGTTTACACCAGCATCCTACTGCCGGTGTATCTTGCAGTATTTGAACACATATTTCCGGATTTTACCTCGCTGACAAACAGCAGTGAACTGGATGTAATATGCTATATCCTGGTCGTAAGTATCGGCCTCAGTATTTTATTTAACATGAATGCATCTTCTGGCGGACTGGATATCGTAGCGAAGATCATGAATAAATATCTGCACATAGAATTGGGAAAAGCAATGTCCATCTCGGGCATGTGTGTGGCACTTTCTTCCGCTCTGATCTATGACAAAAAAGCTGTAGTTTTAAGTGTGCTTGGAACTTATTTTAATGGTATTGTGCTGGATCATTTTATCTTTGGCCAGAATCTGAAAAGACGTGTATGTATTATTACAAAATACGAAGAAGAAGTCCGTCAGTTTATTTTACATGAACTGCATAGCGGAGCAACATTCTACGAGGCGACAGGCGCATACAATATGCAGAAACACAGAGAAATTATTACAATTGTAGACAAGAGTGAATATCAGAAACTGATGAATTATATTATCAAGAAGGATCCGGAAGCATTCGTGACAGTGTATACAGTATCTGATATGAGATACCGTCCAAAGGTAAGATCCTTTTAGGCGGGAAGAAGCTCTACAAAACACTTTACGCAGCTGCTTGAATATCTGAACAGAAAAGAGTCGCAGCCTGTTCCATCAGGGAATAACTGTGACTCTTTTTATTTTGTCTTCCATTTTTGTGGCATTACTTCACAATATCCAGCTGCCCGACAATTCCGATATATCCATCTGTTTTTATTGATGACCATAATGTGTGCAGTTTCAGATCACACATCTGCCTTTCACCTCTTACTTTTAACATTACTTTCATTGAAACTTCTTTGTTTTTACTTGATACTGAATCCAGCGAATCTTTTACGCGCTGAATATCCTCTTCGCTTATATCATATGCTCCATATAAATCAAATTCCAGATTATCTCTCTGATATTCTTTCTGCGATTCTCCGTCTGTTAAAACCAGCTTTCCTGAAATCGCATTATACTCTATTGAAATCTTACCGCTATTTTCCTTAAAGAACTTTATCTTTTCCTGCATAATCTCAATAACACGCTGGGAATAATCCTTGCGTGGCAATGCATTTTGCCTCAGTATTTCTTCTGAGATCTTCTGCGCTTCATAATACTCTCTGTTGTCATCCTTTTCTTTCTTAAATGTTCTGGACAACTGAGGACTGATCTCTTTCAGGCATTCCAGAAGAAGCGGATTAAACTGTCCGCACTGACCTTCCTGGATCATCTGGATTGCCGTATCATGATCATATGCATTCTTATAGCACCGTACACTTGTAAGCGCATCATACACATCAGCAATTGACACGATCTGCGCAGAGATTGGTATTTCTTCCCCTTTTAGTCCATCCGGATATCCTCTTCCGTCCCATCGTTCATGGTGCCACCGGCAGATTTCCCATGCAGTGCGTACCAGTGGCTTGTCCTGTGGAAAATCCATATTCCGGATCATAGACGCTCCAATCTCACTGTGGCTTTTCATGATCTTGAATTCTTCATCTGTCAGTCTGCCTGGTTTATTGAGGATTTCTTCCGGAATGCTGACCTTTCCAATGTCATGAAGGGAAGATGCTGTTATAATCAGAGCAATATCCGCTTCTGTCAGATGATACGCATCTGTTTTCCTGATCAATTCTCTCAACAGCATCTCCGTTGCGATACGGATGTGTAATATATGTTCGCTGCTTTCACTGTTATGAGAACCTAATACATTGCTCAGGATTCCAATCATAATCGTGTTGTTTTCTTCTTTCTCATAGACCTGATCTACAACCACATTGATCAGTCGTTTCTGGTTTGCATAAAGTCCCAATGTATTCTGGACTCTTTTCTTTACGATAACTGCATCAAACGGTCGGCTGATATAGTCTGTGATCCCCAGATCATACGCTTTTCGCATAATTTCGACTGATTCTTCTGATGAAATCATGACAACCGGGACTTCATCAATCCACTGGAACTCCCTCATATGTTCCAACACCTGGAATCCATTCATCTGCGGCATATTGATATCCAGAAGCATCAGGTCGATCTCTGGATGCACTTCCAGAATCTGGATTGCCTGAGTTCCATTTTCAGCTTCCAGATAATCATAACTGCTGCCAAGAATCTCCTTTAATATATCTCTGTTAAGTTCTGAATCATCTACAATAAGTAGTTTTTGTTTCTCACTCATCCTTTATCCTCACGATTTTTATTTTTCCTGCTAATTCAGCAATAATCTTCACTAATAGTTTCATATCGATCGGTTTTGAGACATGCTCATTCATTCCCGCTTCTTTTGACTTTATCCGGTCCTCAACAAAGGCGTTCGCAGTCATTGCGATGATCGGAATTTTCTTTGCATCACTTCTGTCCATTGAACGGATTATCTTTGTTGCCTCATATCCGTTCATAACCGGCATCATGACATCCATGAGGATTGCGTCGAATTCACCGGAAGCACTTTTCTCAAAAGCTTCCACTGCCTCCTGACCGTTCCATGCCTTTACCACAGAAGCTCCTTCGCTTTGAATGACGAATTCTGCAATCTCCATGTTCAGTTCATTGTCTTCTACGAGCAGAATGTTTAATCCTCTGATGGAAGCCGTTACTTCCTCCTGCTTCTCTTCGTCTCTTGCTACATCTTCATTTATTTTAAATGGAATTGTGATCACAAAAGTAGTACCTACGCCCTGCTCACTTATAAAGGTGATTGTTCCACCCATTTTTTCCACAAGACTCTTTGTGATCGGCATTCCCAGACCGGTACCGCCAAACTTGGATGCTCCGCCTTTCTGCTCCTGCGCAAATGGCTCAAACAGATGTTTTTGGAATTCCTCACTCATACCAATTCCCGTATCCTGGCACTTAAACTCCAAAGTTACAATTTTGTCCTGTTCAGAAGAAATCTCCCTGCTGCTCAAATAAATCTTTCCATAATCTTTATTGTACTTTACGGCATTACTCAGGATATTCATCAGAAGACGCTTCAGATGGATTGGGCTGCCTATAAGATCTTTATGAATGATCTCTGGTGTTTTGTATTCCACCTTGATTTCTCTTTCATCAGCCATTTTTCCAACTACATCCACCACTTCTGAAATAACTTTATAAATATCAAATGGTTTCTCTTCCAGATAAATTTCTCCTGACTCCAGTTTGCTCATATCAAGAACTTCATTGACCAGTTCCTGGAGAATATTGGAAGCCTCACGGATTTTCCCTCTGCATTCAGTCTGTCTCGACAGATCGTCACGATAATAATCGCCCACATCAAGCATTCCACAGATTCCATTGATCGGTGTCCGGATATCATGGCTCATCCTCTGCAGGAATTCTGTCTTCGCCCGGTTCGCCGCATCAGCCTTTTCCGCTGCTTCCAAAAGACTCTTTTGATACTTCTGTTCTTTTTCCTTTTCTATTTTGAGAATGTTTTTCTGTGATTTTCTGTAAATCATCCAGATTAGTGCTACAACAATCAGATAAATGAACAGGCACATGTTCACATTTTGCAGAAGTGTCTGAAATATGATCGAATCCGGAACGTAAGCATAGATGTAATGGTCACTCTGCTTCAGCATAACACCGTGACACCGGACTCCATTGATCGTTAAGCCCATCATATGCTTACTGTCTGCATGATCTTTTAACTTCTGGATTGCTTCATAGTCTGTTGTGCTTTGTCCGATCAGCCCGGTATTGTTTGAAGCAATGATCACGCCTTCATCTGCTACGATAATTGTCCCATCCCGGTCCTTCCGATAGCCATTCAACAAACTTTGTATCGTAAGTGTATAATTCATTGCATACTCTGCGGAAGTATAATAGTAAGTCACTACAACTCCCGGTGCATCCTTTCTTGTGCAGGCAGCCATATCAATATAAGCCCCGTCATTATGATTGATTCTCTTGGCATACACTTTTTCATCGTAAATTGCTGTATCCAGTACGATTTCTTTCTCTGCACATTCTTTTATTTCCGGCAATAAACTTTCGTTCGTACTGTATTCACATACTATATTTCCATCTATATCCAGAATTGCTATTCCCGTCAGCCATAACTGCTCTGCACTTTCTTTCAACAACTGATTATCCAGTGTTTTTTCATTTTCTATTTCTGCGGCTATATTTTTGCTGACCTGCCGGGTTCCCTCAATGGCACGAAGCAGACTTTTGGATTCTGATGATTCATTATAATGTGTATATGTGGAACATTGTACTTTTACATAATTTACCGTGTCTAAAAGATCAGCCTCTTTCTTTTCTTTGTCTGCATTGCTGAAAAAACATACAGACAGCACGACAAGACATATCCCAACAGCTATACTGATGATCCAGAATTTCTTTTCTGTTGGGACAGATTTTTTATTCTTCTTCAAGCTGGTCCACCTCCAGATATTTTTCTGGGTCATCAAGATATTTTCCTATGATTTTTTCAGAAGTTCCGTCCTCTCTCATTTCATCCAGAGTCTGCTCCAGTTTCTCCGGCAGATCCCGAGTTTCATTTTTTGAGAAAGCGACTCCGATTCCAACTGTCATAAGTGGTTCATCCAGAATTCGGAATTTCGCATCATAATCTTTCATATACTGTATAACCGATTCCTCATGTGCACCTATTGCATCTGCATATCCCTTTCCGAGGAATGTATAGATCAGTTCCCTGTGTTACAGGCTAATCAGATTACCAAGCTTTGGAATCCTGCTGTCTGTTCTTTTCAGAAAAATTCCTTCCGGTTTTGTTGTAGATTGTACGGCAAGTGTCTTTCCTTCCAGATCACTCAGGGTATAGATATCACTGTTCTCATTGACTGCAACCACCTGGTTACTGACCATATACGGACCGGCCCATTTATAATCATCCAATCGTCCTTTCATGGAGAAGCAGCCCATAATACAATCAATATCACCGTTCTCTACCAGCTCTTGCTTCTTCTCCCAGTCAATATTGACAATTTCCACGTCATAACCCATTCGTCCAAATGCTTCCGTTGCCAGTTCAACATCGATTCCTGTTGGTACACCATCTTCATTCAGATAATTATACGGGGGATAACTGTCGCTTCCAAGCTTTATAACCGAGCGTTCCGCTGTGTCAGATGTTCGATCTGTTTTTCCACATCCGGAAAGACACATTACCAGGCAAGTCAGAAAAAGACCTGCATTTATCACTTTCTTTATTGTCATATACTTTTTTCCTTTTGAAATCAAAAATGCAAACATTTTACACCTGTTTTATGAAATTTTGCTTGGCTCTGAACAGTTGCAAAATATGATTCTATTATATCTTGATATTATTCTGTACACAAGAAAAACCTGTTACTGTTCACACGATGTGCGACCAACAACGCATATTGCGCAACCATATTGACATTCCTTTCACAGGGTGTCATAATACTTGCGGAGATAGTATTTGGAATACTACAAAACTATACTCTGACTGAATCACAACAATTTCATATTGAACAGTTACCCCGCCGGAAATGGCGGAAAGCGAGCTTATATTTATTTAAGACATAAAATAAGACTCAGGGAATACGAAGAATAGCAAAAGCATTTGCAGGGACCAGTATGCCTTGACGAATGCTTTTTTTGTAAGGAGACCAATAAGAAATGACAGTTGAGATGTTAAAAGGAAAGATTCATCGTGCTACAGTAGTACAGGCCGAACTTGACTATGTTGGAAGTATTACTGTTGATGAAGACCTGCTGGAAGCGGCAGGAATTATGGAATATGAGAAAGTTCAGATCGTGGACGTAAATAACGGAAGCCGATTTGAAACTTATACGATCTGCGGCAAGCGCGGAAGCGGAATGATCTGCTTAAATGGTGCTGCGGCAAGATGCGTAAGTACTGGTGACAAGATTATTATCATGTGTTATGCACATTATGATTCTGAAGAAGCCAAAGAACATAAACCACAGGTTGTTTTTGTAGATGATGAGAATAAGATCAGCCGTGTTACAAACTATGAGAAACACGGATTGCTGAAAGATATGGCATAACTGCAAAAGTGATTGTAACCTATAAATGAAAATGAAATTTGTTGAATTCAGAACAAGAGGCTATCTCCTAATTTAGTTTTAAAAGGAGAACACCATGCAGGTAACAAAAACAGTAAAGGAAACAAGAGATTTAATTAAAAACTGGAAAAGAGAAGGAAAAACAATCGGTCTAGTACCGACAATGGGATTCCTGCACGAAGGACACGCAAGTCTGATCAAGAGATGTCGCGAAGAAAATGACATCGTTGTTGTATCTGATTTTGTAAACCCGACACAGTTTGGACCGACAGAAGATCTGGAAGCATATCCGAGAGATTTCAAACGTGACAGCGAACTCTGCGAGAGCCTTGGAGCTGATGTCATCTTTCATCCGGAACCGGAGGATATGTACCATGATCCACATGCCTTTGTAAGTATTGATACTTTATCAGATACACTGTGTGGTAAGACAAGACCAATCCATTTTAAAGGTGTATGCACCGTTGTTTCTAAGTTATTTAACATTATAACACCGGACAGGGCATATTTCGGTCAGAAAGATGCACAACAGCTGGCAATCATCCGCAAAATGGTACAGGATCTGAATTTTGATATCCAGATCGTAGGATGCCCTATCATCCGTGAGGAAGACGGACTTGCGAAATCATCCAGAAATACATATTTAAGTGAAGTAGAAAGAAAAGCCGCACTTTGTCTTTCAAGAGCTGTAAAAGCCGGTCAGAATATGATCTGCAAGGGAAGCAAAGCTGAAGAAGTATTAACAAAGATGCGCGAGATTATCGAAGCTGAACCTCTGGCAAAGATTGATTATGTATCTATGGTAGATGCACTGGATATGCAACCGGTAGAAATCGTAGAAAAAGACGTTCTGGTCGCCATGGCAGTTTACATCGGAAAAACCAGACTGATCGACAACTTTAGCTACGAGGTATAACATATGGAAAATGTGATGAAAAAAGTAGGAAAAGCCAGTTCTTTTCTTACAAAATATATTGGAATTATTATCATCTGCTTCTCTATGATCGCATTTTTCTGGCGCGATGGATTCGCGTGGACAACCAATTATACATCCATCTTTTTAGGTGTTGCCATGTTTGGCATGGGGCTTACAATCAAGATGAACGATTTTAAGAGAGTTTTTTCAAGACCCAAAGAAATCGTGATCGGATTTGTTGCACAATATACGATCATGCCTGTTGTGGCATGGGGATTATGCCAGCTGATGCATCTTCCGACAGATCTTGCACTCGGCGTTATTCTGGTCGGATGTTGTCCTGGGGGAACAGCAAGTAATGTGATCACATATATTGCCGGAGGTGATGTGGCACTCTCTGTTGGAATGACGATCACTTCCACGCTTGCGGCCCCACTGATGACACCGTTATTAGTGTATCTGCTTGCCGGTGCCTGGGTAGAAGTATCTTTCCTTGCAATGGTAATTTCTGTTGTAAAGGTTGTACTGATTCCGGTCCTTCTTGGTATTTTGATCAACTGGATCTTTGGAAAGCAGATTCAGAAAATATCAGAAGTACTTCCACTGATTTCTGTTGTATCCATCGTAATGATCATCAGTGGAATCGTATCTGTCAATGCAGAAAAAATCTTAAGCTGTGGTCTGATCGTACTTGGAGTTGTGGCACTTCACAATCTCTGCGGAATGGGCATCGGGCTTGGCGCAGCAAAACTTTTACATATCGAATATGATAAAGCTACTGCGATTGCAATTGAAGTCGGAATGCAGAACAGCGGCCTTGCGATTTCTCTTGCAACAGCTAATTTTGCAGCCAATCCGCTGGCAACGCTTCCGGGAGCGATCTTCAGTGTATGGCATAATATATCAGGCTCTTTATTCGCCGGGATCCGCCGTGGCGGAACTGGTACGAAAGAAGCTTGCCTGGAAGTAACTGAATAGATAAAAGAAAAGCAAACGAGGATAGGAAACTACTTTCTCCATCCCCGTTTGCTTTTCTTTAATTTCCTAATACTACTGCTATCTTAATCTCTTTCTCTGTATCGCTAAGATCCAATGATCCTCCATCTTCTACTGTAACATGTACTTCATACAAGGTATCTTCCGACAACTTCTCTGGTGTCTTTCCATCTTCTGTCTGAATCTTCCACAGATCTTCCGGAACCTCTGTCAGCTTACCGTCTTTTCCATAAGCATACAGCTTAAAGTCATCCGTTTTGCCTGCAAGCCCCTTCATTCGTATCGCCACAGTCGTACTCGGATGTACATTTTCTACCGTTATCGTATTCAGCCATCCTGCGACATTGCCCTTACCTCCGTCTTCCGTAAATTCTTCCTGCGTTAATATATTTCGCATTGCCTTGTCCAAATCTACTTTTCGGTAAGGCATTTCCGGAAGATATACGAACCGATCCTGCAGTCTGAGGAGTTCAAGATATCCGGTTGGACAGTATAATGCATTTCCACTGCTTCCTGCATACATACCGATTGCCATATTGTTATATCCTGGTTTGTCTGACACGTCCATTGAAAATACAGTCTCACCGGTCTCAAAATCTATCATAATAAACTGCCACA
Organism: Mediterraneibacter sp. 210702-DFI.5.30; assembly: GCF_020560115.1. Lineage (NCBI taxonomy): Bacteria > Bacillati > Bacillota > Clostridia > Lachnospirales > Lachnospiraceae > Mediterraneibacter > Mediterraneibacter sp. 210702-DFI.5.30. The sequence continues at coordinate 72,230 of NZ_JAJCME010000010.1, read as the reverse complement.
TGCCACTGTCCAGGTCCTGAACATAACCGTAAATGTATCCTGTAGCGGTTGAAAGCTTCATCATCGATGTATCCCGGATATCATCTCTGCACCAGATACTCTTCATTTCATATCCGTCATCTGTCTTGATCGTGTCAACACGCTCAACTCCCGGCATGACCATTTTATTTCCTTTCTGCAGCCAGTTTACATCATAGATATTTTCATATGTCTGTACAGATGAATCGTTATCTGCGTCCGCAAGCTTCGCACTTCCTGCTCCAAACCAGTTACATACGATTGTGCTGACTGTACCTTCACTGTTATCATATACGATTGCTGAATTTTCTACGGATACCTGCATTTCTTCCGGCAGCTCATCAATAACAGGTGTGCTTGCAACCTTTTCACCGGTCTTCATATCTAATGCCAGTAGATTCACCGGATTCTGATTATCTGTAAACATGACCAGATTGCTAGTTAGTGACGGCGAACATCCACTTCCCCACGCCAGACCTCCTCCGGTCGTTTCATCACCTTCTTTGCTGTCTTTTGCCCCTGCACTTTCATACGGAGTACACCATTCTACCTGTACACCGTTATCTGCTTTCAGCAGATAGCAGTTCTGATTTGTTAAAATGACCGCACCCTCTTTCGAAGAAGCTATTCCATTTTCTGCCCCTTCTCCAGGAGTTAATTCATATACAAATGTAGATGCTGTCAGATCAACCTCTTCTCCATTCAGAATTGCGTTGATCGCATCTCTGGAAATGTATCCCATCGCACCTTGCTGCTGACGTTCCGGATAGATTCTGAATCCGCCGGTTGCAAACCAGAGATTCCCCTCATAGTCAAACACTACGGATAATAAATTCTGATCCAATGTCTTTCCGGTAATTGCCTCTGCCGCTGCTTTAATATCAATATCCAGCACTTTTTCAAATTCCGGCAGCACATTTCCTTCCTCGTCTGTTGCTTTCAACATAAGTACATGATTGTTGCTTGTCGGACACACCAGACGATTATTTTCATCAACAAAGGAATAGGAACTTTGTATCACATATCCTCCACCGTCATGCTGTTTTGGTGAGAAATATCCTATCGTCTGTGTTTCTTCTGCATTGATATCACGAATTGCAAGTCCTCCCAACAACGGAACAACTGAATGTCCATAATTGTCAAAAAATACCGCCGGAGATGCATTCGGATTCACCTTTTCATAAGAAACATTAATTTCTGGGTAAATACCAACAGGCAATACCTCATCTGTTGAATCTGAATTATAACAATCATGGTGGATATTCGCATCATTTTTTGCCATATAAGGATTCTCATCGATTGCCTTTTGGGTAAGCGGTTTTATTGTTACTCCTGAGCTCACGCTTTCTGTTTTTGTCTGTTCCTGTTTCACCTCATCTGTCTTTGGTTCATTCGCTGAACAGCCTGATGTCATTGCAACTGCTGATATAATAAATGCTAAAAGAATTGCTCGCTTTTTCATATTATTCGTCCTCCTTTTTCTCGTAATCTGTAACTGTTCAGAGCCAAGCAGAATTTCATAAAACAAGTGTAAAATGCTTGCATTTTTAAGACTGTTTTTGAAATTTTATTTGGCGGATACGCCACACCGACGAAATGCGTAGCATTTTGAAGGTTGGCTCTGAACAGTTATGTTTTTATTATAAAAAAACATCTCTTATTTTCAATTCTTTTGGCACGAATCATGCTAAAATGGCACGAATTGTAAAAGACACCATCTCCTGACTGAATTACTTTCAGCCAGAGATGGTGTCTTTGTTATCCACATTCTTCTGTTAAATGAAATCTTTTTTCCACATTTATTTAATGTTTTTCACATTCCGGATGTGGATTTCCCATTACTTTTCACACTGCGTGCGCTCAACAACAATTTCTCTTCACTTTAAAAATTAATATATCCCTGCAGCCAGATCGTGCCTTTGAACCGTCTTCCGATCTCCGGCTCTCCCATCACGGAATCTGCCGGAACGCAGACATCAAATGTCAGTTCATTTACATTCAGACGCATCTGATACAGTCTCACACCTGTCATTCTGTTGATCCGCTCTCTCACTGCCAGGATTTCTCCCATGATCGAATACATATCACATTCTGCTCCAAACGGCATGAAATATGTGTCCACAATGGAAAATACATCCTCATTCGCCAATCTCTTTGACACCTTGGAATAGAGATCCATATCGTCAAATGTCAGCGTCTCGATTGCTGCCTGGTCGCCCTTGCGGGCTGCGTTCATCAATTCTCTTCTTGTATCTGACGCACGCTTTTCATTTAAAATCTGCTGCTCATTTTTATTAACCGGAAGCAGGATCATTCCACCTTGTGCCAATCCTGAAAATGTCACTGAGGTCTGCACATCTTTTGCAAGACCAGCCTGTTTCTCCCGCATATATTCCACACCATTCTGCAGTGTGAAGATCAGACTGATTCCAATTTTAGAATCTTCACAAAGACCAACATACTGTTCTTTCTCAATCTTTCTCTGCACATCGATTTCTGCATACGTTGTAACTCCGCTTCCTTCAAAATACGGGAAATAATATGCAGCTTCAAAATGTTCCTCATCATCAAGTTCTCCGCAGAGTGTGATCCCTACATCCTGACCGAACTCTTTCTGAAATTCGCAGAAATCTTCGCCCGGTCTGTAGGATACAATTGTCTGATGTGTGAAATTCTCTTCTACTTCTTTTAAGAGCTTTTTCAGATCTTTTCTTGTTTGAATATTTTCAAATCCAATTGCTTTTAAATACTGATGCATATTTTATTTGCTTTATATTTCTTTATTTGTTCTTTGGTGTAATTTCTTTGTTTCCACCCATGTATGGCTGAAGAACTTCCGGAATTCTTACAGAACCATCTGCCTGAAGATTGTTCTCAAGGAACGCGATCAGCATTCTCGGTGGAGCAACAACTGTGTTGTTTAATGTATGAGCGAAGTAGCTTCCGTTCTCTCCTTTGATACGGATACCAAGTCTTCTTGCCTGGGCATCTCCTAAGTTAGAGCAGCTTCCTACCTCGAAGTATTTCTGCTGTCTTGGTGACCATGCTTCTACGTCAACAGATTTTACTTTCAGATCTGCAAGATCTCCGGAGCAGCACTCAAGTGTACGTACCGGAATATCCATAGAACGGAAAAGGTCTACTGTATTCTTCCACAGTTTGTCATACCATTCTTTGCTTTCTTCCGGTTCGCAGACAACGATCATTTCCTGTTTCTCGAACTGGTGGATTCTGTAAACTCCACGCTCCTCAATTCCGTGAGCACCTTTTTCTTTTCTGAAGCAAGGTGAATAACTTGTCAGAGTCTGTGGAACCTGATCTTTCTCCAATGTCTGTCCAATGAATTTACCAATCATGGAATGTTCACTTGTTCCGATCAGATAAAGGTCTTCTCCTTCAATCTTGTACATCATGGCATCCATCTCAGCAAAGCTCATAACACCTGTTACAACGTTGCTTCTGATCATGAAAGGTGGTACACAGTATGTGAATCCTCTGTTGATCATGAAATCTCTTGCATAAGAGATAACTGCTGAGTGAAGTCTTGCGATATCTCCCATCAGATAATAAAATCCATTACCTGCTACTCTTCTTGCAGCATCGAGATCGATTCCATTGAAAGATTCCATAATGTCTGTGTGATATGGAACTTCGAAATCCGGAACAACCGGCTCGCCAAATCTTTCTACCTCTACGTTCTCACTGTCATCTTTACCGATCGGTACGGAAGGATCAATGATGTTCGGGATGATCATCATATTCTTTTTCAGTTTCTCTTCTACTTCTTTCTCTTCCTCTGAAAGTTCATTGATACGTCCATTGCTCTCTGCAACTTTCTTCTTCAGTGCTTCTGCTTCTTCAATCTTCTTCTGAGCCATCATTGCTCCGATTTCCTTAGAAGCTTTGTTTTTCTCTGCGCGAAGTGCTTCTACTTCCTGTTTGATTTCTCTGTTTCTCTTATCCAGTTCAATTACTTCATCAACAAGTGGAAGCTTCTCATCCTGAAATTTATTTTTGATGTTCTGTTTTACTACATCCGGATTATTTCTTACAAATTTGATGTCTAACATGTTTATTTACCCTTTCCTGTCTAATTTCTTTTTTACTATTTATTTTTCTTGAAAAATAGCTTTCTCAAGACTTTCTCTTTCTTCCTCTGCCAGCTGAATTGTACTCTCACCTTTTACAATATCTTTCACATATGCATAACAGCCCTGCCGGCTATGCATTATATTTAAGATCCATCCAGTATTGTTTTCATCTAACATTGTAATTGCAAAACTTAATTCGCCTCCCATTTCATGGAATGCATCATATTTTACGATTCCGACTTTCTGGTAATGCGTTTTCATTTTATTATAAAGTTCTGCAATCTCCTCACGGTTTTCTTCTACCTGATCTACGACTTCGTCGATCTTGTCAAACCGTTCAAAAATGGATTCCTCCAGTGATTTCCCATTCTTTCCCTTCATAAAGGTATTGAATACTTTTTCCAGGTGTTTATACTTATCATACACTAACACAAGTACGACAAGCAAGGCTACCTGCAAAATAAGTAAAATAAGAAATGCGTAGAATGGATCAATTCCCAGATTGCCAAATACTCCAGTCACTTCTACCATCTCCTTTTTAATTATGCTGGATTGTCATGAGCAACTCATAGATTCTTTCCAGATCATCCGGTGAGTAATACTCAATCTCAATCTTTCCTTTTCCATTTGCTTTCGCATGAACACTTACTTTTGTACCGATCAGACTCTTCATCTGCTCTTCAAGATTTGTGTATACAAACTGATTTTCTACTTCCGGCTTTTTTTCTTCCTTTTTCGGATTCTTCAGAGCCTTCACCAGTTTCTCTGTCTCGCGAACACTAAGCTTCTCATCAAAGATTTTGTTGGCAAGCATGTACTGCTGCTCTTCATCCTCGATTGCCAGAAGAGCTCTTGCATGGCCTGTACTGATCATATCGTCAATGATCATCTGCTGAACTCTGTCATTCAGTTTTAATAATCTCATTGAGTTCGTAACCGCAGTTCTGCTCTTTGACACTCGTTCAGCAACTTCATCCTGTTTCAAGTTAAATTCTTTCAACAGTCTCTTATAAGCCATTGCTTCTTCAATCGGATTCAGATTTTCTCTCTGAATATTCTCAATCAAAGAAATCTCAACAATTTCCTGCTCTGTAAATTCTTTTACGATAATTGGCACTTCTTTCAATCCTGCCAGCTTTGCCGCGCGCCATCTTCTCTCACCGGCAATAATTTCATAATAGTCCTTCTTCTTCTGAACAAGAATCGGCTGCAATACACCAAACTGCTTAATTGAATCTGCAAGTTCCATCAATGCATCTTCATCAAAATCTTTCCGTGGCTGTTCTCGATTTGGTTCAACTTTATTTATCTTCACCATGATCGGTCCTGCCTCTAAAATTTCTTCTTTCGGAGCTGCCTTTTTCTCGTCCGCTTTTACAGAAGGTTTTGCGCTTTTAACGTTTTTGTTTGGGATTAGACTATCCAATCCTTTTCCAAGTCCGCTCTTCTTCACAGGCATACTTATTCTCCTTTATTAATCACTTCTTCTGCTAAAAGCATGTAACTCTCTGTTCCTTTGGATTTTGGATCATACAGATTGATTGGAAGTCCATAACTTGGTGCTTCAGCCAGTCGGACATTTCTCGGAATAATTGTCTTATAAATATTTTGGTTTAGGTTATCTTTTACATTTTCCACTACCTGTAATGATAAATTTGTTCTTGCATCGTACATTGTAAATACGACACCTTCCATTTCAAGTTTCGGATTCAGTCTATCCTGAACAAGTTCAATCGTATGCATCAATTGACTTAATCCTTCCAGCGCATAATACTCACACTGAATTGGAACAATCACCGAGTCAGAAGTAGTCATTGCATTAATTGTAAGCATGCTCAATGCCGGAGGGCAGTCAATAATTATAAAGTCATAATTATCTTTTATCTTTTCAACTTCATCTCGTAAAATATATTCCTTATTGTCAACGCCAATCAGTTCAATCTCAGCGGCTGATAAATCAATACTTGACGGAAGCACATCTACACTCAGGTTTTCTATTGGTTCCTTGCAAATACACTCCTCAATTTTACACTTACCAATAATAAGTTCATAAATTGTCTTTTCAACCTCATTCTTATCAACGCCCAATCCACTGGACATATTTCCCTGAGGATCCATATCTATAGCAAGCACTTTTTTTCCCGAACTAGCTAAAGAGGCCGATAAGTTGATTGCTGTTGTAGTCTTACCAACTCCACCTTTCTGATTCGCAATTGCTATCACTCTACCCATTATTTTTACTCCTTTCTCTCGGACATTCATTATTATATCACCTTTCTTTTCATTAATCTAGAACTAATCAAATGTTTCACGTGAAACATCTTCCTTTTCATTTTTCTCATTTTCTAAAATGTTTCACGTGAAACATTGTGTTTTCTCAGTTATTTCTAGTACTGCATTTTGTAAATAACTGTATTATACGCGCAGGGTGCGGATTTGATTGTGCGGATCAAAAATGTTTCACGTGAAACATTTTTAGAGATAATCCACTATCTTCTATAATTAAACATTAAGATTTTTTCGCTTTATTTGAATTTAAGAATGTAGTATAATAAAGTAAGAGTTTCTTTTAATTCAGGCTCTTACTTTTATATAAAACAAACCACTATTATAATAAGGAAGGTGAATAATTTGAGTATTAAGAAAAAACTAACTTTTTTTACTACTTTAGCAGGAGTTTCTCTCGGTGCAATGCATATTGCCAACCGTGTATTAGAATATATCTCAACTGCTGATAAATTAATCAATTCTGATGAATATGAATACTATAACTGGAGATTTGGCAAAATCGCATATAAGAAAACTGGTGAAGGATCACCTTTACTTTTAGTGCATAATCTCAATGTATGTTCTTCTTCCTATGAATGGAGAAACAATATAGAGGAACTTGCCAAGTCCCATACTGTATATACAATTGATCTTTTAGGCTGCGGTTGTTCTGATCGTCCGGGATTAACATATACCAATTATCTGTATGTAGAATTAATCACGAACTTTATCAAACATATTATCGGAGAAAAAACTGATGTAATTGTTTCTGGTGAATCCTGTCCATTTGTACTAATGGCCTGTGCAAACGATGAAACAATTATAAATAAAGTTATTATGATAAATCCGCCGAATCTGGTAGACCTGGCAAAGATTCCTACAAAACGTAGTAAATTCATAAAGAATATCCTGTATTCTCCTATTCTGGGTACATTTATCTATAATATGTATGTAAATAAGAAGACAATTGCTCATGCCCTCTGCTCTTCTTATTATACTCAGAATGAAATTAGTGAAAAAGATATTCTCACCTACTTTGAAGCAGCACACAAAGAACATACAAATTCCAAATATCTTTTCGCCTGTCAAAAGACGAGATATACGAATGCAAATGTTCTTCACTGTCTGAATAAATTAAATAACAGCATCTCCATTATTGTAGGAAATAGTAATCCTGAAAATTCTTTGGCAGCCAGTGAATATCAGAACTATCTTCCTTCGATTGAAATTGCAGGAATGGCCAAAACCAAACAACTTCCTCATATTGAAAAATGTGACGAATTCATTGAAAATGTAGAAATTTTCTTGTCAGACGCTGAAGAATGTGAATAGAATATCGCATAAATTAGAAATTTTACTCGTATCATATTTTTTCTAAAAACTAGAGTTATCCACATTTTCCACATGAGATATCCACACGGAGTGAATATCTCATGTGGAAAATGTGGATAACTCCTTATTTTTTTTAGGATATCTTCTTTTTAGACTTATTTTCTGACTATTTCGGCATTTTTCAACAATACACTCAAAAATGAAGACCTGTTCACCAGAATGCCAGTAAACAGGTCCTCCTATATTTGCTTATTTTAATGGTTCTTTTGCCGGTAATCCTGCTTTTCTAGGATATTTTCCCGGTGTCTGCTTTGTTTTTTTTATTTCAACAAGTGCACGCCCCATGTCTGTTCCAGGTAATTGGAACTTATCCACATTCTTTACTTTTCCACCTAACAATGAAATCGCATGTTTTGCCTGATGGATTTCTTCTTCAGAATCTCCACTTTTATAAGAAACAAAACTGCCATTTACAGCTACAAATGGAAGGCAATACTCACTCAATGTTGACAGATTCGCAACAGCTCTTGAAACGCAGAGATCAAACTGCTCTCTGTATTCCTTTTTCTTTGCAAAATCTTCTGCTCTTCCATGAATTGTACTGATATTTTCCAATCCTAATTCTTCAATTACTGCCTCTAAGAACTTAATTCGTTTATTCAGTGAATCAAGAAGTACAACCTTCAGATGCGGAAATGCAATCTTCAGAGGAATCCCCGGGAAACCAGCTCCTGTTCCGATATCAATCACGCTCTGCACCTTCTGCATCTCCTGTGTTCTTGCGATTGTCAGACTATCTGTAAAGTGCTTCAGATTCACCTCATCATACTCCGTGATCCCAGTCAGATTCATCACTTTATTCCACTCAACTAGCATTTCATAATACTTGTCGAACTGCTGCTTCTGCCGCTCATTTAATGTGATTCCGATTTTTTCTAATTCTAGATCAAATTTACTCTGTGTGTTCTCTCCCACTATATTCTCCAATCATTATTTCCCACGGAACAGTTTCAACAATCCGACAATACCGTTCCGTAGAATATTATTATAGCATTTTTAGATTCTCATGTATCTCTTTAACTAACACTTTTATTTACTGCTTAAATATACAAGAAGCACGGACACATCTGCCGGTGAAACTCCTGAGATTCTGGATGCCTGACCGATTGACGACGGACGGATCTGATTCAGTTTCTGTTTTGCCTCAAGACGAAGGCTCTGAATCTCATCATAATTAATATTTTCTGGAATTCTCTTGTTCTCAAGCTTCTTAAACTGCTCTACCTGACGCATCTGACGCTTGATATAACCGTCATATTTGATATTAATATCAACCTGTTCTTTCACATCATATGGCAGTTCTTCTCTGTGCTTATCGATCGGTGCGATCTTCTCATAAGACAACTCCGGTCTGCGTATCAGCTCTGCAAGTGTTGTTCCTGATGTCAGCGGTGTGCTTTCATATGATTCAAGCAATGCCTGTACAGCTTCTGTAGTACCTACATTTGTGTGCTCCACACGCTCGATCTCTTTCTCGATCATCTCTTCCTTTTTCAACAGTTTCTGATATCTCTCCTCATCGATCAGGCCCACCTCGTAACCAATCTTTGTAAGACGTATATCTGCATTATCCTGACGAAGAAGCAGTCTGTACTCTGCGCGTGAAGTCATCATACGATACGGTTCATGACTCTCTTTTGTGACAAGATCATCGATCAGAACTCCGATATACCCTTGAGATCTGTCGATCACGATACCTTCTTTTCCCTGCAGCTTTCTCGCTGCATTGATTCCTGCGATCAGTCCCTGGGAAGCAGCCTCTTCATAACCTGAACTTCCGTTAAACTGTCCGCCACTGAACAGACCTTCAATCTCTTTGAATTCCAATGTACTCTTCAACTGTCTCGCATCAATGCAGTCATACTCGATCGCATACGCATTTCGCACGATCTTCGCATGTTCCAGTCCCGGCACACTTCTGTACATTGCATACTGGACATCTTCCGGAAGTGAACTGGACATTCCACCGACATACATTTCATTCGTCTCAAGTCCTTCCGGCTCGATAAACACCTGATGACGGTTCTTGTCCGGGAATTTCACAACCTTATCCTCGATAGACGGACAATATCTCGGTCCCGTACCTTCAATTGCTCCTGAATAAAGCGGTGAACGGTCCAGATTGCCACGGATGATCTCATGTGTTGTCTCATTCGTATAAGTCAGCCAGCAGGACGCCTGATCGATCTGAACACTCTCAGGATCTGTAGTAAACGAGAACGGTACAACCCTCTCATCTCCTTTCTGCTCCTGCATCTTGCTGAAATCAATCGTATTCTTATCAATACGCGCCGGTGTACCTGTTTTGAAGCGATACATCTTAATTCCGAGTGCTTTCAGGCTATCTGTCAGATAGTTGGCACTCTGAAGCCCGTTAGGGCCCGTATGTGTGCTTATTTCGCCGTAAATACAGCGTGCCTTTAAATATGTACCCGTACAGAGTACAACGGCCTTACAGCGGTAAATAGCGCCTGAGTACGTCTGTACTCCTGTGATCTTTCCATCCTCTGCCAGGATCTCTGTCACTTCCATCTGACGGATATCCAGATTTTCCTGGTTCTGAAGCACCTGACGCATTGTTTTACTATAATTTGCCTTATCCGCCTGTGCACGCAGTGAATGCACGGCAGGACCTTTTGAACTGTTAAGCATCTTAGACTGGATAAATGTCTGGTCAATGACTTTTCCCATCTCTCCGCCAAGTGCATCCAGCTCTCTGACCAAATGTCCCTTTGAGCTTCCTCCGATATTCGGATTGCATGGCATCAGCGCAATACTGTCCACACTGACCGTAAAGATCACTGTCTTAAATCCAAGTCTTGCAGTCGCAAGTGCAGCCTCACAGCCCGCATGTCCTGCGCCTACAACGACAACATCATATTCATCTTTATTTTCCCATACAGAACTTGCTGAATATTTCATTTACTAAATCTTCTCCTATTGATTCTCCGGTAATATTTCCAAGTGATTCATAGGCATCCATCAGATCGATCGAATAGAAATCCTCCGGCATGCCGGCGTCAATGCTGAAAATGACTTTCTTCATACTCTCTCTCGCATTGACCAATGCATTTTTTTGTCTTGCATTTGTGATATAAACCTCTTCATTGAATGAGAGATCTCCCTTTAAGAACATTGCTTTCACGGTGTTCTCAAGTTCCTTGATTCCCTGCTCTTCCTTCGCAGAAATCGCAATCACAGGAATCTGCTTCTGAACACCCTTTTGTGAAATCCTTTCACGGATCATCTCTTCTGTCACTACAGTATCCAGATCCGACTTATTAAGCAGAATCACTGTTCTTTTATCATAAATCAAATCAAAGATTTTTTCATCATTTTCGTCAAGATTTCTTGATGCATCTACAACATAAATAATAAGATCTGCCTCTTTTGCGTATTCTTTCGCCTTATCGACACCCATTTTTTCCACAATATCGTCTGTCTGACGGATTCCGGCAGTATCAATGATATTCAAAGTCAGTCCCTGCAGACGGATCTGCTCCTCTAAGACATCTCTTGTCGTTCCTTCAATATCTGTAACAATCGCACGATCATGACCCGCCAGAATATTCAGAAGGGATGACTTTCCTGCATTCGGTTTTCCAAGAATTACTGTCTGGATTCCCTCTTTCATGATCCTTCCATCATCCGAGGAATCAATCAGTTCTTTCAGCTGATCGATCACCTCTTCTGCTGCCTCCTTTAGCACCTCACCATATCCATCGACGCTGATATGCTCCGGATCATCCAGCGCAGTCTCAATAAACGCTGTATGATAAATAATCTTCTCACGGATCTCTTTGATCCTGTTCTTCACACTTCCCTTGAGCTGGCTGATCGAACTCTGCAATGCATACTCATTTTCTGATGTGATCACATCGATGACCGCCTCTGCCTGTGACAGATCCATCTTGCCGTTTAAGAATGCCCTCTTGGTAAATTCTCCCGGCTCTGCCGGTCTTGCTCCCGCCTTTAAGACCGTCTCCAAAACTCTGCTTACAACATAAGTTCCACCGTGGCAGTTGATCTCAACTGTGTCTTCTCCTGTAAATGTACGAGGTCCGCGCATCACCATCACAAGTACTTCGTCAACTGTCTCATCTCCATCCATTACATGTCCATAATGAATCGTATGCGTTGGCACTTCTGTAATCGTTTCTTTCCCTTTATATACACGATCTGCTATCTCCAGCGCTTCACTTCCGCTGATTCTTACAATTCCGATTCCCGAATTAGTCATACCTGTAGAAATCGCTGCAATCGTATCCTGATTCATGCCTTATTTCCTTTCTGTTTTCCTGCTCTGTACTCTGATTTCCTGCTTCCTATATTCTGATGATGTTGGGGGCAAACTCCCCCAACTATGATACCTACGGATTGTTTCGTGCAATGAGCTCCCACAATCCTGGTATCATCATATTTTACCATAGAAAAAAGGACGTTCCACACCTCACGAAAGTATCCGTGAAGCGTAAACGTCCTTTCGCTTCCGATTCATAAACAGTATTATTTCTTCAAAGTAATAACAACTTTTCTGAACGGCTCTTCTCCCTCACTGTGTGTCATCACATAAGGATCTGACTGCAGTGCTGAGTGGATGATTCTTCTCTCATAAGGATTCATCGGCTCAAGTGCTACCGGTCTTCTGTTTCTCTTTACCTTATGTGCAATGTTCTTTGCAAGGTGTCTCAGAGTCTCTTCTCTTCTTGCACGATAGTTCTCTGTGTCAAGCTTTACTCTTACATAACCTTCCTGATGCTTGTTCGCTACACGGTTCGCAAGATACTGCAGAGAATCCAAAGTCTGTCCTCTCTTACCAATCAGAATTCCCATATGCTCTCCACTCATATCTACGCAAAGTGCACCATCCTGATCGATCTCAGTCTTAAGCTCAACTTCCATGTCCATGGCTTTCATTGTATTCTTGAGGAAATCTTCTACTGCTTCGATTGTCTGAGGCTGAACTTCTACAAGTTTTGTCTCTTTCTTAACTTCCTCTTTTACTTCTTTTTCTACAGCTTTTTCAAAAGCAGCCTTCTGAGGTTCATCCGCTTTCTTTTCTGCAGCTGCTTTCTGAGGCTGAACTGTTTCAACCTTCTTTGGCTCTGCTTTCACAGGTTCTTCTACTACAGGCTCTTCTATCTTCTCCTCTTTCGGTTCCGGTTTTCTTCTTGCTTCAATAACTGCCTGCTTCATTCCGATTCCCAGGAATCCTGCGCTTCCCTTCTCGATTACTTCGTACTCCAGTCTGTCGCTTGTTACACCAAGCTGGATTAATGCTTCTGTGATTGCATCATCAACTGTTTTCGCCGATACTCTGATACTACCGTTCATCCCGATTCCTCCATCTTCAAATCCTGACCCGTCTCCTGCTTTTTAAGAGAACGGTTAGGAGTTACGAATCTTCCTTTATTTTTTCTTGCCCTTTTTTTCTTTAGAACTGCTCTCATCTTCTGCCTTCGGCTGGTTTGTCTGCTGTCCGCTGTTATAACGGCTTACCAGATTTGCCTTAGAAGCAAGGCTTCCCGGCTTGGAATTCTGAGCCTTCTGCTTTGCTTTCTGGATCTTTTCTTCTCTCTCTGCTTCAGAAATTCCAGATTTTCCCTTTGTAACAGTACCCACATTACGAGTACTTGTTGTTGCCATCTTATTGATCTCTTTTGCAGAAGTTCCGTGTTTCTCACGTTTCTTCTGTGCTTTCTTCTGGTTCTCTTTGATCATCTCATCAAGAGACTTTGTGCTGAGATATTTGTTGATTGCAAGCTGCTGAATACATCTTACTGCTGCACTTGCTGCCCAGTAGAGACCAAGACCTGCCGGAAGTGTGAATCCCATAAATACTGAGATCAGCGGCATTGTGTATGTCATTGTCTTCATAGAGCTTGCCATCGGGTTATCTTTGTCATCTCCTGCCGGCTGTGGCTGAAGCTTAACACTGATAAACTGTGTCAGACCTGCAAGTACCGGAATAAGTACTGCAAGGATGATTCCTACAACAGATCCGTTGTGTAATGCAGTTGTCAACTGTGTCAGCGGCTGCTCTCCAATATTAATTCCAAGGAAACTGTTCAGGTGAGTAACCTTATCCATTGTCTGCTGTGCAAGATCCGTGATACTCGGCATCTTTTCCATCAGCGTATTCCATGTAGAATCCTGGAATTTATAAAGTACATTTACAATTGTATCTGCCTGGGAATAATCATAAGCCTTTGGGTTCATAAGAACCGGGCTTGCTTCACCGATCGTCTCCATGATCTTCTGGAAGCCATTTGTATTCATGATTGCTTCTGTCACAGGCATATAAACATCTTTAACACCTTTTACATACGTCGGAATATCACGGATAACCGGATACAGCGCGAACAGAATCGGCATCTGGATCAACATCGGGAGGCATCCACCTGTCATGGAAGTTCCATACTTCTCATAAACAAGATTGATCTCTTCCTGCTGCTTCATCATTGAAGCCTGATCTTTCTTTCCTTCGTATTTTTTCTGAATTTTCTTGATCTCCGGCTGCATAACAGCTGACATCTTAGAAAACTTCTGCTGCTTGATTGTAAGCGGAATCATCAATGTATAAATAATGATTGTGAAAATAATGATACAAACACCAATATTCTCAATACCAATCTTGCTAAGTACATTGAAGATACCATTCATTACCTGACCTAAAAGCCAGGCAATCTGTTTGATAATCGGCCAGTCTCCATAACCTGAAGCCAAAAGTCCGTATACTTCCATTACTTATCCTCCTTAAGGTACCGGATCATATCCACCTTTTGAAAATGGATTACAGCGCAGGATTCTCCATACCGCCAGAGCCCCTCCCTTGAGCGCTCCGTACTTCTCGATTGCTTCCAACCCATACTGTGAGCAGGTTGGATAATACTTACAAGTGCATCCGCCCTTCATTCCGGACAGATATTTCCTGTAAAAACGAATCATCCATAACAAGACATACTTCATCTGCGCCACTTCCTTATCATTGTCTTATCAGACATATATGTGATGAAGCTTTCCGAGATGGATCAGTGCACTTTCCACATCATGATAATTCTTATCCTTTGCACTTGTTCTCGCGATTACTACTATATCATACCCACATCGGAAATGTTCTTCTGATAATCTATAACTTTCTCTGATCAATCGGGTAAGATGATGTCTTACCACACTGTTTCCAACCTTCTTACTAACTGATATTCCCAGTCGGTTCTTATTCAGTTCGTTCGGGATTATATACATTACAAGACATTTATTAGCGAAAGATTTTCCATTCCTGTAGACTGACTGAAAATCTTTATTCTTTTTTAAAGACTCAGAAAATTTCATCAATATCCTCTTCATTCCAGATAACAAAAATCCTGTTATCATTTAATATTAAATAGAAGAAAAGGCCACATATATGCGGCCTATGCTGATAACTGTTTTCTTCCTTTTGCTCTTCTTGCTGCCAGAACTTTTCTTCCGCCTGGTGTGCTCATTCTTGCTCTGAATCCGTGAACTTTAGATCTTGATCTCTTCTTCGGCTGAAATGTCATCTTCATATTCTTACACCTCCCTTATGCCTGATATACCTTATAATAAAAGTATTCACAAAATTAACTTCGTTACTGCGCCTCAATATTAAAAGACACTGCTCTTAATTATAGATGGAAAACCGCATAAAGTCAAGCTTTATCAACAATCTTTCCCTTAATTTCTGGCCTTTTTTCATTTTAAAGAGTTTTTCACATTTTCTGTGAATAATTTCACAGTTCCTCGAAACCCTTATATATCAAGGAGTATAACTATTTTTTCACATAATTATACAATAGTTATACAGAAGTTATCCACAAAGTTATCAACATATGTGGATAACTTCTGTATAACCTGTGGAAAACCACTAAATATCGTGTTGATAAAATTTTTTTTATTCATAAAAAACCATATTTATCAACGTTTTAAGATGTTGATAAAGTTATACACACTGTTTTTTCATTGATTCTACAGCTTTTTTGATGTAAAATGTAATGGAGAGACTCTACCATTTTTAGAGTTATCCACATTATTTTAGTACGAAGTTAATAAAAAGTGGCTGTTTTTCACTTTTTTAACAAACAGTTGCTGAAAACATTGTATTTGGGTAGGGGAAAGTCTGCCCTAAAAGCCATAATCAGGAGTTGAATGTGAATAAGTCCTGAATTATTTGCGCTGGATTTTCAACCTTTCCATTATAATTTTAAAAAATTAGGAGTTACTATCGATGAACATTGTAGAACAAAACTGGGATCAGGTACTAAACAAGATGAAGCTGGAATATTGCTCATCCAATATTTCTTATACTACATGGATTGCACCACTTACTGTTTATGAAGTCAAAGACAATACCGTATATATTCTCGTCAAACTGAAGGCGAGTCTTGAACATATTCAAGATAAATATCTGCTTCCTTTTAAGGTCTGCATCGCCGAAGTAACCGGTACAGAATATGAAGTGGAATTTGTAACCGACAGCCCGAAAGTGATTAAGGAAAAGAAAGAGTCTTCCGTCCAGAAGACCCGTGTAAATGCGATTTATGAAAAGGCAAACTTAAATCCAAAGTATACTTTCGACACATTTGTCGTTGGAAGCAACAACAATTTCGCCCACGCTGCTTCCCTCGCAGTTGCCGAATCTCCGGGAGAGATCTACAACCCTCTCTTCTTATATGGAGGTGTTGGACTTGGAAAGACCCATTTGATGCACTCCGTGGCACATTACATTTTGGAACATGATCCCTCCAAAAAAGTACTGTATGTCACAAGTGAAACTTTTACGAATGAACTGATCGATGCTCTTAAAGTAGGTAAGAACGGAAATGAACTGGCAATGACCACATTCCGCGAGAAATATCGTAATAATGACGTTCTTCTGATCGACGATATTCAGTTTATTATAGGAAAAGAAAGTACACAGGAAGAATTTTTCCATACATTTAACCACCTTCATGTATCAGGAAAACAGATTATCATCTCCAGTGATAAGCCTCCGAAGGACATTGAGACACTGGAAGCCAGACTTCGCACACGTTTTGAGTGGGGTCTGATTGCTGACATCTCCTCTCCTGACTATGAGACAAGAATGGCGATTCTTCGTAAGAAAGAAGAACTCGACGGACTTGAGAAATATCATATTCCAGATGAAGTTATGCAGTACATTGCCAATAATATTAAATCCAATATCCGTGAGCTTGAAGGATCTTTGAATAAACTGATCGCTCTTTCTAATCTGGAGAATAAACCGATCGACATTCCTTTGGCTGCTGAGGCCTTGAAGGATATGATCTCACCGGATGATACCCGTGCAGTTTCACCAGAACTGATCATGGATGTGGTTTCTGAACACTTTAATGTACCGGTAGCTGAACTAAAAGGTAAAAAACGAAACGCTGAGATTGTTCTTCCACGCCAGATTGTCATGTATCTGTGCAGAAATATGACCGATACACCACTAAAATCCATTGGTGCCCTGCTCGGTGGTAAAGATCATGCTTCCATTAGCCATGGTGTACGCAAAATTGAGAATGATCTGAAGACAGATGAAGCTTTAAACAACACTGTGAATATAATTAAGAAGAAAATCAATCCTGTATAAGGAAGATAACTCTATAAAATGTGAATAACTTGTCAGTTTTTCGCGTTAATTGTGGATAACTTTGTAGAAAACCTGTAGATTTCTATGTGAATAACGTTGGGATAACAAAAATGTGGATTTTTTGCCGAATTTTTTTCCCCACAGTTTCAACACGTTATTTTTCTGTAATCTACATAGTTATCCAAATCCGCAAACCCTTGATTTTAAAGGGCTGCAGGTACTTATCCACTTATCCACACCCCCTAAGGCGGAGAAGGCGGAATCGATTTATATAAATATACATAAATTACGCGAGAAAAAAACGTTATCCACATACCAACCGTAACCTTGAAATCTGAAAGGAGTAATCATCAACATGAGAATCATATGCAAAAAATCGAATCTCGTAAAAGGAGTCAGTATTGTTTCCAAGGCAGTACCCTCTAAAACAACAATGCCTATTCTTGAATGTATTCTGATTGATGCAACAACGGATGTAATCAAACTGACTGCCAATGATATGGAACTTGGAATTGAAACTACAATTGATGGAATTATTGATTCCAGAGGTATTATTGCATTAAATGCAAAGATTTTTTCAGAAATTGTCCGTAAACTTCCAGACAATGATGTTGTTATTGAAACAGAATCTGACAATCAGGCGATTATTACTTGTGAAAAAGCGAAATTTAATATCGCAGCCCAGTCAGGAGATGATTTTTCTTATCTTCCGGCGATTGAGCGTGAAGATTTTATTACTATTTCCGAGTTTACTTTGAAAGAAGTTGTTCGCCAGACTATTTTTTCAATTGCTGACAATGATACGAATAAGATGATGACCGGAGAACTTTTTGAGATTGACAATGATGTTCTCAGAGTGGTTTCTCTTGATGGTCACAGAATTTCAATCCGGAAAATCGAACTGAAAGATGCTTATCAGCCGAGAAAAGTAATTGTTCCTGGAAAAACTCTTCAGGAAATCAGCAAGATTATTGGCGGTGAAGCGGATGCTGAAGTTGAGATTTCGTTTACAAAAAATCATATTGTCTTTGAATTTGACAGAACATTGGTTGTTTCCAGACTGATTGAAGGTGAATATTTCCGAATTGATCAGATGCTGTCCAGTGATTATGAGACAAGAGTACATGTGAATAAAAAAGAACTGTTAGATTGTATTGATCGTGCAACTCTGCTTATCAAAGAGGGAGACAAAAAGCCGATTATCATTGATATCAAGAATGAATCAATGGAGTTGAAGATCAAATCACAGATTGGATCTATGGATGAACTGATTTTCTGTACAAAAGACGGAAAAGATCTGATGATCGGATTTAATCCAAAGTTTTTGATCGATGCACTTCGCGTGATTGAAGATGAAGAAGTAGACTTGTATTTTATGAATGCAAAAGCACCTTGCTTTATCAAAGATGAGAATCAGTCTTACATTTATCTGATTCTTCCAGTCAATTTTAATGCTTCTGTCTAAACTCAGAAAATAATAGATTATGCGGAGCAGACGCCCTGCTCTGCAATTTTTTGACTTTTCAAAATCTAGAAAATTAAAAGTTTAAAAATGTTTAAAAAGTTTAAATAAAAATAAAGATCAAAAACACTGATAAAAATTAATTAAGGAGTGATAAGAAATGGAAATAATCAAACTGCGCCCTCAGGATGAATTCATTAAACTCGGTCAGGCGCTCAAGGCAGCCGGGTTAGTTGAAAGTGGTGTTGAGGCTAAGGACGTAATTCAGAACGGGCTTGTTCTTGTAAACGGAGAAATTGATACGAGACGCGGAAGAAAGCTTTATCCGGGCGATATAGCTTCTTTTGACGGAAATGAAATAAAAATTGAAAAATAATTAAAAAACGTGTAGAATAACATGTGAGAGGTTTTCTCGCTCGTGTTATAACGTGATGGCGGGGAAATTATGATAATCAAGTCTTTAAAGCTGAAAAATTACAGAAATTATGATTTATTAGATTTGACCTTTGATCCGAAAACAAATATTTTGTACGGTGACAATGCTCAAGGAAAGACAAACATACTGGAAGCATTGTATTTGTCTGGAACGACGAAATCTCACAGAGGAACGAAGGATCGGGATATGATACAGTTTGGGTATGATGAATCCCATCTGGAGACAGTAGTTGAGAAAAAGGGAATCATTTTCCAGATCGATATGCACCTGAAGAAAAACAGTCCGAAGGGAATTGCAATCGATAAGGTACCGATTCGCCGTGCAAGTGAGTTATTCGGTATTGTCCATTTTGTTTTCTTTTCTCCGGAGGATCTTAATATTATCAAAGAGGGTCCGGCAGGAAGAAGAAGATTTATTGATCTTGAGCTTTCCCAGCTTGATAAGATCTATCTGAACAATCTTTCGAACTATAACCGTATTATTAACCAGCGTAATTCACTTTTGAAGGATATCTATGGCTCGAACCAGCAGCATTTGCTGGAGACACTGGATATCTGGGATATGCAGCTGGCTGCTTATGGAACAAAGGTTTTGGACAGAAGAAAAGAATTTGTACGACAGGTGAATGAGATTATTTCAGAGATTCATTTCCGTCTGACAGGCGGGAAAGAACGGCTGTCATTGACTTATGAATCAAGTATTGGTGAGATGTCGATGGAGCAGGCTCTGAAGAAAAACAGGGAGAGGGATCTGCGGATGAAAAGTACGTCTGTAGGTCCTCATAGAGATGACCTGTGTTTCCTGTCAGGAGATTTGGATATTAGAAAATTTGGTTCTCAGGGACAGCAAAGAACAGCTGCGCTGTCGCTGAAATTAGCTGAGATTGAACTGGTGAAGCGGATCATTGGGGATACGCCGATCCTGTTATTAGACGATGTTTTGTCTGAATTAGATAAAAACAGGCAAAACTATTTACTGGATAGTATTCATGATATACAGACGGTGATTACTTGTACGGGACTGGATGAGTTTGTAAATCATAGATTTTCTATCAACAAGATATTCCATGTGAAAAGTGGACATGTAGCAAAAGAAAACTAGGAGGTTTAAGAATGGGTGCATCAGGTACAGAATTTGACGCTGAATACGGAGCGGACCAGATTCAGATTTTGGAAGGATTGGAAGCCGTAAGAAAAAGACCGGGTATGTACATTGGCAGCACTTCCGTCAGAGGACTTCATCACCTGGTTTATGAGATTGTAGATAATGCGGTGGATGAGGCTCTGGCCGGATACTGTGATAAAATTCAGGTAGACATTAACAAAGACAATTCGATAACGGTCACAGACAATGGGCGTGGAATTCCTGTAGGAATCAACCATAAGGCAGGACTTCCTGCAGTTGAGGTTGTATTTACAATCCTGCATGCCGGTGGTAAATTCGGCGGTGGAGGGTACAAGGTATCCGGAGGATTGCACGGAGTAGGTGCATCTGTTGTTAATGCTCTTTCTGAGTGGCTGGAAGTAGAGATTGCCAACGAAGGAAAGATTTATAAACAGCGTTATGAGCGTGGTAAAGTATGCTATAAACTCAGAGTTGACAGAGATTGTGAGCCGGAGATGAGAGGAACAAAGGTTACTTTCCTTCCGGATAAGGAAATCTTTGAGGAAACAGTATTTGATTATAATACACTGAAACAGCGTTTCCGTGAGATGGCATTCCTGACAAAGGGATTGAAGATTCACTTAAGAGATCTTCGTGAGGAAGAGATCCATGAGCATATATTCCACTATGAAGGTGGTATTAAAGAATTTGTAACATATCTGAACAAGAGTAAAACTGCGCTCTATGAGCAGATTATTTACTGTGAAGGTATGAAAGATAATGTTGCAGTTGAGGTTGCTATGCAGCATAATGACTCTTACAATGAGACTACTTACGGTTTTGTAAATAATATTACAACACCGGAGGGTGGTACTCATATTGCGGGATTCAGAAGTGCATTGACCAAGGTATTCAACGATTATGGCAAGAAAAATAAGCTGCTGAAAGAGAATGAGCAGCTTTCAGGAGAGGATATCCGTGAGGGACTGACTGCGATTGTCAGTGTCAAGATTGAGGATCCTCAGTTTGAAGGACAGACAAAGCAGAAACTTGGAAACAGTGAAGCACGTGGAGCTGTTGATAATATCGTCAGAACACAGCTGGAGATCTTCCTGGAGCAGAATCCAAGTGTTGCAAAGATGATCATCGAAAAGTCTGTTATGGCACAGCGTGCCCGTGAAGCAGCCAGAAAAGCAAGAGATCTTACAAGAAGAAAGTCAGCTCTTGAGGGAATGTCCCTTCCGGGAAAACTGGCAGACTGTTCAGATAAAGATCCGTCCAAGTGTGAGATCTATATTGTCGAGGGAGATTCCGCCGGCGGTTCTGCGAAGACAGCCAGAGACCGTGCAACTCAGGCAATCCTGCCACTTCGTGGTAAGATTCTGAACGTAGAGAAAGCACGTCTTGATAAGATTTACGGAAATGCTGAGATTAAGGCAATGATCACAGCATTTGGAACGGGAATCCACGAAGATTTTGATATCAGTAAGCTGAGATATCACAAGATCATTATCATGACCGATGCCGATGTTGATGGAGCGCACATCAGTACACTTCTTTTGACATTCCTGTATCGTTTCATGCCGGATCTGATCAAAGAGGGATATGTATATCTTGCGCAGCCGCCGCTGTATAAGCTGGAGAAGAACAAGAAGGTATGGTATGCATACAGCGATGACGAACTGAACCAGATTCTTACAGAAGTTGGTCGTGACAGCAACAATAAGATCCAGCGTTACAAAGGTCTTGGAGAGATGGATGCAGAGCAGCTTTGGGAGACAACTATGGATCCGGAGCACAGAATCCTTCTGCGCGTAACAATGGATGATGAGACCTCTTCCGAGCTCGATCTTACTTTCACCACCCTTATGGGAGACAAAGTAGAACCAAGAAGAGAATTCATCGAAGAAAACGCAAAGTATGTACAAAACTTGGATATATAGTAGTTATAGCGACACAACAGGCAACTTCGGGCAGGGCTGATTCGAGTTTACTCGAAAGCAGACCTGGACGTAGTTGTCTGGGTTGGCATTAGAAATGCCAACCCAGCGAAAAAATCGTCAGATTTTTGAGCTGGTGTAGAGCGTAAAAACGCGAAACCCAGTCAGGTTTTGAATATGATAGACTGACCCTAGAAAAAAGGAGACAAGTGATGGAAGACAATATTTTTGACAAAGTCCATGAAGTCGATCTGAAAAAGACGATGGAGACTTCATACATCGACTATGCCATGAGCGTAATCGCTGCCCGTGCTCTTCCGGATGTTAGAGACGGACTTAAGCCGGTACAGAGACGAATTCTGTACTCAATGATAGAATTAAATAATGGACCGGACAAACCGCATCGTAAATGTGCGCGTATTGTCGGTGATACGATGGGAAAATACCATCCTCATGGAGACAGCTCGATTTATGGAGCTCTCGTTAATCTTGCACAGGAGTGGTCTACCCGTTATCCTCTTGTAGATGGACACGGAAACTTTGGTTCAGTGGACGGTGATGGCGCTGCTGCAATGCGTTATACAGAGGCACGTCTGAGTAGGATCTCCATGGAGATGACAGCGGACATTAACAAAAATACCGTAGATTTTATCCCGAACTTTGATGAAACAGAGAAGGAGCCTACTGTACTTCCGTCCAGATTTCCGAATCTTCTGGTAAATGGAACATCAGGTATTGCAGTAGGTATGGCAACGAATATCCCGCCGCATAATCTGCGTGAGGTTATTTCAGCAGTTGTTCAGATCATAGATGATCAGATTGCAGATAAAGAAGAGACGACAATCGAGGAAATCCTTGAAATCGTGAAGGGACCAGATTTCCCTACAGGTGCGGAGATCCTTGGAACAAGAGGAATTGAAGAGGCATACAGAACAGGACGCGGTAAGATCAGAGTGCGTGCGGTGACAAACATTGAGCCAATGCAGAACGGAAAGAACAGAATTATTGTTACTGAGCTTCCGTATATGGTAAATAAAGCACGTCTGATCGAAAAGATCGCTGAACTTGTAAGAGATAAAAAGATTGATGGAATCACTGATTTAAGTGACCAGTCTAACCGTGAAGGTATGAGAATCTGTATTGAGCTTCGTCGTGATGTGAATCCGAATGTAGTTCTGAATCAGTTATATAAACATACACAGCTTCAGGATACATTTGGTGTGATCATGCTGGCGCTCGTTGATAATCAGCCGAAGGTTATGAATCTTCTTGAGATGTTGCAGTACTACCTGCGTCATCAGGAAGATGTTGTGACAAGAAGAACACAGTATGACCTGAATAAAGCACAGGAGAGAGCTCATATTCTGAAAGGATTACTGATCGCTCTGGATAACATTGACGAAGTCATCCGCATCATCCGTGGTTCTAAGAATGTTCAGGAAGCAAAAGCAGAATTGATCAAACGCTTTGGACTCAGTGATGCCCAGGCACAGGCAATCGTAGACATGCGTCTGCGTGCACTCACAGGTTTGGAACGTGAGAAGATTGAAGCTGAATATGCAGAGCTTATGAAGAAGATTGAAGAGTATAAAGCAATTCTTGCTGATAAAAAACTTCTTCTTGGTGTGATCAAAAAAGAGATTCTTGTAATTGCTGAGAAATACGGTGATGACAGAAGAACTAAGATTGGATTTGATGAATTTGACATCTCCATGGAAGATCTGATTCCGCGCGAGAATGTCGTAATTACAATGACAAAACTTGGATATATCAAGAGAATGTCTATGGACACATTCAAGAGTCAGAATCGTGGTGGTAAAGGTATTAAGGGAATGCAGACTCTGGAGGATGATTACATCCGAGAACTGTTTATTACAACCAGTCACCATTACATTATGTTCTTTACAAACACAGGCCGTGTCTACAGACTGAAAGCTTACGAGATTCCGGAGGCAGGAAGAACTGCGCGTGGAACAGCAATCATTAACTTACTCCAGCTGATGCCGGAAGAGAAGATTACTGCGATCATTCCGCTTCGTGAGTATGAGGAAGGTAAGTATTTGTTCATGGCAACGGAGAAAGGTCTTGTGAAGAAGACTCCGATTCAGGACTATGCAAATGTCAGAAAGACAGGACTTGCGGCAATCGTACTGCGTGAGGATGATAAGCTGATCGAAGTTAAGATCACAGATAATACAGAGGATATTTTCCTCGTTACAAAATACGGTATGTGTATCCGTTTCAATGAGACAGATGTACGTTCTACAGGCCGTGTTTCTATGGGCGTACGTGGTATGAACCTGACAGATAATGACGTTGTGATCGGTATGCAGATCGAAAGCCAGGGCAAAGATATGCTGATCGTATCTGAGCGTGGTATGGGTAAACGTACAGACATGGATGAATTTACTCGTCAGAATCGTGGCGGTAAAGGTGTGAAATGTTATAAGATCACAGAGAAGACAGGAAATGTTGTCGGAATGAAAGCTGTAGATGAAGACAGTGAGATCATGATCATCAACACAGAGGGAATTATTATCCGTATGAAGTGTTCTGATATCTCTGTTTACGGCAGAATCACATCAGGTGTAAAACTGATCAACCTGAAGGAAAATGACACTGTAGCGAGCGTTGCGAAGGTGAGAAAGGCTTCTGCCGAGATCGACGGTGAAGAAGTTGAGATTTCTGATGAAGATGAGTCTGAAAAATCAGAGGAAGGATCAGTTTCTGAGACAACTGAGCAGGAAACAACAGAGGAATAAAGTTGTTATGTTTTACAGAAGATTGTAAGCTGTTCTGAAAAATAAAAAGATAAGAGAAAGTGGATGGAGTTTACTTGATTACAGTGAACTTTATCCGCTTTCTTTTTTGAGTATAAAGAATTGAAAATGGAATCAAAAGGAATAAAAAAGAGACGAAAAAAATAAAATAAATCAAGGTAACTGTTCAGAGCCAACCTCCAAAATGCTACGCATTTCATCGGTGTGGCGTATCCGCCAAATAAAATTTCAAAAACAGTCTTAAAAATGCAAGCATTTTATACCTGTTTTTTGAAATTTTGCTTGGCTCTGAACAGTTACAAATCAAGAAAAAACAGATTGGAAGAGTGAAATGAAAAAGAAAACAGGATACTTTTTTCTCAAGTTTTTTATACGTGCAACCATAGGAATGGCGTTGATTTTTATAATAAACAAATATGTTCTTCCAGCAGATTCTTCAATTAATGTCGGTTTGAATCCGATGACCTTTTTGACATCCGGAACCCTTGGAATTCCTGGGGTTTGTCTTCTTTATAGCATTACATGGTATCAATTTTTGTAAGTTTTTTACAAAAACATTATATTTTTAATTTTGGTATGGACAAAACAGAAGTGCCCGTATATAATCTCACTTACCAACAGAAAATCATCTGTTGTAGCATCAGTGAATTGGGGAATTACTGATGAATCTTTTGCATCGAAGCGTTGGACCTTCGGTACAATTTCTTTATTCAGGCTGTATGATCGCAGCAAAGTTTCGAATTATGACAATTGAGCAAAGAGCAGTAAGAGGAACTGCTGAGAATTTTGTGATTTGTGATACACAAAAGAGTTATTCAGAAAATCTGTTCAGAAGATTATCTGAGAAATTATCCGGTTATTTTCAGTTTCATGTATTTCATGATATTGAGAATCTGAAAATAGCAGCCAAGAGTATGCAGGTAAATATTCTGCTGATCGGAGAAGAGTATGGAAAAGAAGACCGGGATGAGATTCCGGCAAGACAGAAGTATCTTCTGATCGGCGAGAAGATTCCGAACGAGAGAAGTCCCACAGAGATTCCATTCTTCCGGTATCAAAGTGTCAGCAGTATGCTGGAACTTTTACTTCAGGAAAAAGATCAGGAAAATTCAGAAGTACAGACGCATCAAATCCAACTTGTCTCAGACAGATCGCAGACAGTGAAAGCAAATGTAAATGGTCTGATCGGGATCTATTCACCGGTTCATCGAATCGGGAAGACAAGGTTTGCCATGCGTATGGGACGAGTTCTTTCAGAATCGATTCCTACGTTGTATCTGAATCTGGAAGGATATTCAGGATTAAATTATTACCTGCCGGAAGAATCCGGAATGAATCTTGGAGATCTGCTGTATTACATGAAGCAGGAAAGTATCAATCCGGTATGGAAGATCAGTACTTTGATCAGCCATATGAATGGGTTGGATTATATCGCACCGATCCGGGCAGAACAAGATTTCAGAGAAGTGACAAAAGAAGAATGGAATCAACTTTTGGATCTGATTCTGGAGAAGAGTATTTACAAAGTGATCATTCTTGATCTTGGAGATACGGTAGACGGTCTGTATGATCTGTTAGGAAGATGCAGTAAAGTTTATACGCCTTACATTGAGGAAGGTGCAGCAAAAGCAAAACTCAATCAGTATGAAGAGAATCTTAGATCAGCAGGATATGGCGAGATTCTTAAGAAGACGGTAAGACGCAGAATGGGAAAGCCAAGAAATCCTGTTGCTTTAGAAGCATCTGCAAGTAAAATTACGGAATTTCCGGACAGAGAAAGGAAGTCGTAAGGATGATTAGAAAAGAGCAGCTGTATGAACAGATCCTTGAACAAATCGATCTTACGAAGGAGACGGATGATGAAGAACTGCAGGAGCTGATCCGCACAGTATTGGATGAGGCAGCAGATGAAGAATATATTTCGTTGAGTGATAAGATCAGAATCGGGCGTGAGTTATTCAACTCTTTTCGTAAACTGGATGTTCTGCAGGAGCTTCTTGAAGATGATTCGATTACAGAGATTATGGTAAATGGAATCGACCATATCTTTTATGAGAAAGAAGGAAGAATTTTCCGGTCTAAGAAGTGTTTTTTGTCTCAGGAGAGATTACTGGATGTGATTCAACAGATTGTAGGTGAATCGAACCGTTATGTAAATGAGGCCTCTCCGATTGTGGATGCAAGGCTGAAGGATGGATCTCGAGTAAATGTTGTATTGAATCCGGTTGCTGTGAATGGACCAATCCTTACAATCCGAAAGTTTCCATCGGAAGCAATTACGATGGAACAGCTGATCCGTATAGGCAGCGTAACTGATGAAGCTGCTAACTTTTTGAAAAAGCTGGTAGCAGCAAAATATAATATTTTTGTCAGTGGTGGAACAGGAGCAGGAAAGACAACTTTCCTGAATGCGTTGTCGAACTATATACCAAAAGGAGAACGCCTGATCACGATCGAGGATAATGCAGAGTTACAGATTCAGGGAGTTCAGAATCTGGTGCGCTTAGAAGCACGCGGACCGAATGCAGAAGGAGAAGGGGCTGTAACCATCAGAGATTTGATTAAGTCAGCACTTCGTATGAGACCGGATCGAATTGTTGTAGGAGAAGTCAGAGGAGAAGAGACAGTAGATATGATATCTTCAGCAATGTTGAATGGTCACAGTGGTTCAATGTCAACAGGACATGCCAATAATCCAACAGATATGTTACACAGACTGGAAACAATGATGCTGATGGGGATTGATCTTCCGTTACAGGCAATTCAAAGACAAGTTGCATCGGCACTTGATATTATCATTCATCTTGGAAGACTTCGAGATAAGACAAGAAAGGTTTTGCAGATTGTAGAAGTGGAAGGTTATGAAGATGGAAGGATCCAGACAAAGGTTCTTTATGAATTTAAGGAGGAGGGGATGAAGAATGGAAAGATACAGGGATGCCTTATGAAGAAAAATGAAATCACGAATAAAGAAAAACTCCTGGCTGCAGGATATCACACCATCTGAATATACTGTCGGAATCATAAAATGTACGGTGAGATTTCTTCTGATTTTGTATTTGTTTTATGAATCGATACTTCCGGCAATTCTCCTGTTCCCGTTATGGTTCTTATACATGAAGGAGTGGATGGAAGAGAAAGCAATCGGAAAAGAACAGGAATTCAGGAGGCAGTTCAGAGATAGTATCCAGACAATGGCAGGGGCACTTAAGGCAGGATATTCTGTAGAGAATGCAATCAGGGAAACAAATCGTGATCTGATTGGAATGTATGATGCGAATACAAGGATTCGAAAAGAATATGGTCAGATGGTAAGGAAGTTGGATCTGAATCTGTCAGTTGTAACCGTATTGAATGAATTTGCGGCTGAAGTAAAGCAGGAGGATGTGACAAATTTTATTACAGTTTATGCAGCAGCTAAGGTCAGTGGTGGGGATTCAATTGCGATTATCAGAGATGCGGCCAGAACAATCGGAGAGAAGATCGATACAGAACGTGAGATACAGACCATGTTGGCTGCGAAAAAGCTGGAATTTGAAATCATGAGCGTAATCCCATTTATAATGATTCTCTACATGAAGATGACATTTGGTGAATTCTTAAGTGTCCTGTATGGTACATGGACCGGATGTATCGTAATGAGCATTTGTCTTGTACTTTATCTTGGAGCATACAGGTTTGGAAGGAGGATTCTACAGATTGAGATTTAACAAGAAGTGGAAAAAAGTACTTCAGCCTGAAAAAGGAAAATATGAAATCTATAAAAAGGCCGGAATCGTTCTTTTATTGTCAATCGTAATGTTTAGTGCAGTGTATGTCACAGATAATCATCGTCAATTAGCACAGGATGAAAATGGAAACCGGATTTTGGAAAGAAAAGGACAGGGAGAAGGAAAAAAGACAGAAAAAATCCAGATGGAGACAGGCGAGTGGAAAGAGAAGATGAAGGTTCAGATTTCGGAAAAGAAGTATGCAAAAGAAGAGATTGGAGAACAGCTTTCTAAGGCGGCAGAAGAACTTCCGGCTCAGATCCTTGGTGAAAACAAAAGTCTGGATGAGGTCAGGTCAGACCTGAATCTTATTATGGAAATTCCACATACGGGAATCAGCGTGTCATGGGAACTTGATAACTACGAGGTTATGAACAGCAGAGGTGTTTTAAAGCAGGAGAAGCTGACGGAAGAAGGAACACTCGTCAAATTAACCGCTGTCCTTCGATATGATGAGGAAAAAATGTCCTGTGAATTTTATGCACACCTGTTTTCCACACCGTTGTCAAAGAAGGAAGGTGTTCTGAAAAAGATATCCCAGGAAGTAGAAAAAGCAGATCAGGAACAGCGGGAAAAGGATTACCTGATATTGCCAGATCAGGTAGATGGAAGAAAATTATCCTGGAAGCCTGTGAAGGAAATGAGAGCATTTGGAATTCTTTTGCTTGGCGGAGTGATGATTGTATTCCAGTTTACAGCAGAGAAACAAAAGCAGAAAGAACAACGAAAGAAAGAAATCAGACAGATGCAGTTTGATTATCCGCAGCTGATCAATAAATTCAGTCTGTATATAGGGGCAGGAATGACAGTGAGAAGAGCCTGGATCCAAATTGTAAAAGAATATGACAAAGAGAAACACTATCTTGGAGAAAGAACAGTGTATGAAGAGATGAGATATACAATGAATGAACTGAAGAATGGAAGACCGGAAAGTGAATGCTACGAGGCATTTGGAAGGAGGTGCGAAAGTCCGGTTTACCGAAAGTTCGGAATGCTTTTAAGTCAGAATTTAAGAAAAGGAACCAAGGGATTGACGAATCTGTTACAAAGAGAGGTGCAGGAAGCTTTTGAGGAACGGAAAAATATGGCAAAGAAACTTGGTGAAGAGGCAGGAACAAAGTTGATGATACCGTTGTTTCTTATGTTGGCAGTCGTGTTCGTGATCGTGACTGTTCCAGCGTTTTTGACGATTCAGATTTGAGAAAAAGAGAGAAAAGAAGGAGAGATACAAGATGAGAAAATTATTGATAAGAAAAAATAAAGATAAGAAATATGTTGCCGCGATCACAACAATTGAACTGGTTTTAATTTTGGTTATATTAATTGCGCTTCTGTTGATTTTTAAAGAACAGTTGATTAGTCTGATCACTACGATTTTTGAGAAAGTGACATCAGAAAGCTCCGGCATATAGCATGCGGTCCGTAAAAGGCGAAATTACTGTATTTTTAAGTTTATCATTTACTTTGTTACTTTCATTTATCTTTGGAATTCTAGAGTCTGCTGTGATTCAAGGATCAAAAAATCTCAGCAGAATTGACACAGATCGGGCAATCTACTCCGTTTTCGGAGAATATCATCAGGAACTTATGGAACAATATCATGTTTTGGGAATTGATCTTGGTTACAGGACAGGAAATTATGAAGAAGAAAATCTGATCCAGCGTTTGCATTATTACAATTCTGGTTCTACAGATCATCAAATCAAGGGAATTCAGTATTTGACAGATCAATCCGGACAGGCATTTCGAGAACAAGTGCTGGCTTATATGGAACAAAGGTATGGAATGGATCTGGTTAAAAAGTTTACCGGAACAACAGAGAAATGGGAACAGACAGAGACAGAAGAATCTGATATGGAAAAGAAAACAGATGAAATGACAGATGCAATGGAACGGGTGAATGACAGTCTTGACGCATCCGGCAGTCAAACGGAAGGAGAAGACGTGGAAGAAGGTCCAAGTCTGCCAGATGAGGAGAATCCGTTTCGTATTATGCAAAAGATAAAAAAAGAAGGAATTCTTTCTGTTGTGATTCCGAAAGGAAAAAAAGTATCTGAAAAGAGTGTTGATTTGTCGGGGCAGGCATCAAAGAGAACTTTGAAAAAAGGATATGGGACATTCCCAACAAGAAAAGGACTTGATCAGACAACGGAGAAACTTCTGTACAACGAATATCTTCTCAAAACATTCGGCTATGCATTTCGGCAGGATTCAGAACAATCAGAAGGAACGGATGAGAGTGGAGAGAAGGAATGGCAGTCTGATCGGTCGGATGCTTTAGCATACGAACTGGAATATATTCTACAAGGAAAAGGATCAGATAAAGAAAATCTGGAATCCGTGTTATTTCGTCTTTTTCTTCTGAGAATATCAGGAAATTATGGCTGTCTGTCAAAGGATATGGGACGAATGGCAGAGGCAGAAGCACTGGCTGTGACAATATCTGCACTACTACTGATGCCAGAAGCGGTAGAAGCTTTGAAACAGATGATACTTGTTGCGTGGGCAGGAGGAGAAAGTGTTATGGATCTTCGTTGTCTTTTGGATGGAAAAAAAGTTCCACTGGTAAAAAGTGCAGATAAATGGGTTGTTTCTCTGTCACAGCTGCCACTTCTTCTGACAGATGGTGGAAGTGTAAGGGGAAATGATTCAGGAGAAGGAGTCGGATATTCCGATTATATCAGGATGTTTCTCTTTTTGAAATCGGTGCCGGAAATTACAATGCGGACTTTAGATTGTGTAGAAGAGGCACTCCATTCCAAACATATTTTGTTTCAGGCAGATCAATGTGTGACTAAATTAGAAATACAGAATAAGATAATCGTTTATAAAAATCTAAATTACCAATATCCGGTTTATTTCGGATATGAATGAAGCCAGAATTACCCCCGGTGCAGATGCCCTTTCAGACCTTCTTTTGTACACCCCAAAACGTACACTCAGAATCCTGCAATCCCTCTTGCAGGAAACCCACACACTTTAGAAAGGAAAAGCTGCGATGTCAAATAAACAGGTAAAAAATACCAGTCCAACAAGAGAAAGGGCATCTGCACCGGGGGTAAGAGCAAGTGTAACAATAGAAGCTGCATTTGCAGTTCCCCTCTTTATGTTTGCAGTATTAAGTTTGATTTTTTTAATTGAAATCCAGAGTATACGAGGCTGCATCCATGCAGCAGGAAGTGATGCAGCCAAACAGGCAGCAGAGTCAACGGCTGTCCTTCCTGTATTGAATACAATTCAATTAAAATCAGATTTGGTGAATCTGATTGGAGAAGAAAGAATTGAGAGAAGTATTCTGAATGGTGGTACATCAGCTATCAGTTGCTGGAAGTCTTATTGGATTCCGGGAACAGAAGAGATAAATGTTGTTATCGAGTACAAGATAAAGATTCCGGTTCCATTAATGAAAAGTCCTTCGGTGAAGTTGAAAGATGAGTTTAAAGTCAGTGCATGGAATGGTTATCAAAAAGATAGAAAGGGAAATGAAGACGGACAGATTGTCTATATCACAGAAAAAGGAACAGTATGGCATTCAGATTATCAGTGCAGCTATCTTCAATTATCTATTCAATATGTTCAATATTCAGAATTAAAAAATATGAGAAATGAAGGTGGAGGAAAATACCATAAATGTGAGCAATGTGTTTATGGACAGGCAATGAATGGTGTATATATTACCAGTTATGGAAACCGGTATCACAACTCATTGAATTGCAGTTCTCTGAAGAGAACAATACGTGCAGTTCATAAAAGCGAAGTAGCAGGAAGAGGAGGATGTTCTAAATGTGCAAAATAATGAATGTATTCGGGCAAAATGGAAGGGAAAATCTATGGATGTTTTTTCAAGCTGTTATAGCAGTGTATCTGTTGATTTTGTCTGTGATAGATATTCGTTGGAAGAAAGTAAGTGTAAGAAGTCTTTTGATTTTGCTTGCGATTGCAGTTTTATGTCAGGTACTATGCAGCAAAGGAGAACTCAGGATGATGGTAGCCGGTGGATTGTGTGGAGGTGTATTTCTTTTTTTTAGTTGGTTCACACAAGAGTCATTTGGTTACGGAGATAGCATATTAATTTTGATCCTTGGAATTTTATCTGGGGGATGGAATCTTCTTTGGATTCTGTTTGCTGCATTTCTGATCGCATCTGTTTACGGAGGAATTATGATTGCACGAAAGAAGTATACAAGAAAAAATTCATTTCCATTTATTCCATTTCTGACAGTTGCTTATCTGGGAGGCATGATTGGTGGAGTTTACTGAAAAATATACGAAAAAATACGTGAAAGGAAGTACAGTGGTAGAGATGTCTTACCTTATTCCTTTTTGCTTAATTCTATTTTTTCTGCTCATCACGATCATTTTTTACTTTCATGATAAGGCAATTTTAAACGCAGCGGCAGCGGAAACGGCTGTGACAGGAGTTGAAATGGACAGGAAAAAGATAGAAGACGCAGATCTGGATGCTTTTTTCCGAGAAAGGACGAGTGGAAAATTGATTTTTCTGGAAAATATAACAACCAGAGTTGATCTATCAGGGAAGAAAATAGAGGTAGAAGTTTTTGCATCAAAAGGACGAATGAAGATTCATCTGATACAACGTGCAACGAAGGTGAAACCAGAAGAAAAAGTCAGATGGAAAAAATAGATTTCTGTAAAGCTGAAAAAGTGAAGGGAGAAGAAAATCAGATGGAAGAAAAAAAGACAAATCAGCAGAGCAGAGTGGCAGAATCTGAAATCATAATAGACAGCGTACAACCGTATCGGGAGAATTATCAGATGCGGATGCTTAAGAATAATCGGATTCCCGGATTATTGAGAGTAAGTGGGTGTGGAATGGAAGGTGCAAGTAGATATTATTATCATACAGGACATTCACAGTCGTTGAAAACGTATTATAAAAATAAAGATATCAGAGCAGAAGAGATATTAAAACTGACAAGACAATTTCTCAGTGTTATGGAAAAAATGAAAGATTATATGTTAGAACCAAATTATCTGATGCTTTCAGAAAAATATATTTTTGAAAAGAATGAAAACTATTTTTTCTGTTTTTTTCCAGAGAATGAGAAGACCTGGCAGGTGTCTTATCATGAGCTGACGGAGTATTTTGTAAGGAAAGTTGATTATCAGGATTTGGAGAGTATTCAACTTGCCTGCATGCTTCACAAAGAAACGCTAAAAGAAACGTATGATCTGGAAAGCATACTGCAGCAGTATGAGGAAGAAGCAAAAAACAGGGAAGAAAAGTCCAAAGAAGAGAAGATCAGAGAAGAAAGTAAGAGAGAAAAAGACAGAAGAGAAATGGAAGAAAATCAAAACATTGAGGTACAGGAAAACAGCTATTATAACAAGGCGAGAGAGAATTATGCAGTGATGGAAGAAAAGAGATATGGTCCGATCAAGAAATTTGCAAAACGCTTTAAGTCTGGAAAATGGGGAGAATGGGAAGATCTGATAACAGAAGCCGATGACTATGAATGATATATGGGATGTGGTATAGTATACGCAGATTCAAAAACATATCATAGAAGTCAAAAGGGAGTCAGAAAGAATGAAAGAGAGACCAAAAGAAATAATGACGATCACGTTGATAGGAATCAATATTCTGGTGTTTATTGTTCTTACTATGATCGGACGGACTGAGGATGGTTATTTTATGTTGCAGCATGGAGCAATGTATGAACCGTATATTATAGAAAATCAGGAATACTATCGGCTGTTTACCAGTCTTTTTCTGCATTTTGGAATCTCACATTTATTAAATAACATGGTGCTTTTGTGGGCACTTGGATCGATTTTTGAAAAAGAGGCCGGTAAAATTCGGTTTCTGCTCTGTTATTTTATCAGTGGAATAGGTGGTAATCTGCTGTCTTTGTACTGGAATACCATGCACGACAGACAGATTGTATCTGCCGGGGCATCGGGAGCAATTTTCGGACTAATGGGAGGGTTGCTTTGGATTGTATTTGCGAACAGGGGAAGGCTGGGAACACTGTCAGGAAGAGGCATGCTGATTATGGTTGTACTGAGTCTCTATTTTGGATTTACCAGTACAGGCGTAGATAATCTGGCTCACGTAGGCGGATTGATTTGCGGTTTCCTGACAGCGCTGCTAACCTATCGAAGAAAAAATCAAAAGATCCTAACGGTATCTGATATTAACGATATCTGATATTTTACGCAGGAAGTGTGATCGATACGATTGTTCCATTGGTATGGTCAGATGTAATGTCGATCGTTCCATTATGTGCTTCAATGATTCTTTTGGAAACTGCGAGACCAAGACCGGTACCGTTTTCTTTGGTCGTAAAGAATGGTTCATAAAGCTTATCAACAATTTCAGTCGGAATACCACAGCCGTTATCCTGACATTGAATCAGAATTTTGTTGTCAAGCTTCTTTGCGCGAAACTGCAGACGTGGGGCATACTTACAATCGGCAAGAGCGTCTTTGGCATTTGTAAGTATGTTTAAGAAGACTTCCTCTAATTTGGTGCGATCACCATTGAACCTTTTTATATTCTTATCAATACTGGAAGTCATCTCAATCTTTGATTTTTCAAAGTTGAGAGACATGGCGAACAGAACAGCAGAGTTGCGAAGAACATGTCCAAGAGGAAAGGAAGCACGGTTTAATTGGTTTCCGTTGTTGAGTTCTGTCAGATCATCCAGCAAATCACACATATGTCTGGCGCCATCCATGCATTCTTCCCAGACACAGGAACCTTTAGCAGTTTCAGCATAAAGAGAGCTCATTAATTGCATAGAAGAATAAAGAACAGTCATAGGATTGCGAATCTCATGTGCAATTGTAGCAACAGCAGCGTCATGGTTCTTCAGAAGCTGTGTGATAATCTCTTTTGCATCTTTGTTTGTTTCCATCAGGTGGTTCATTTTTTCAAGATCGATATTTGTTAACATAATACTTACTCCTAATAGTTAGATTTTCTTGAGTTTGGTAAGAGTGTAGCACCACCGAAAACAGCATTCAATAAAAATCATTCGACTATTTTCGACCTTTTTCGACCTGTTGTCTGAAAAATGTATTCTCTTTTTCTGAAAAATGGTCTATACTACAGATAAAATAAAATGGAAAGAGGAAAGATCATGAGAGATGATAATTGTATTTTCTGTAAAATAGCAAATGGAGAGATTCCATCAGCAACATTGTATGAGGATGAGGAGTTCAGAGTAATTCTGGATCTTGGACCGGCATCAAAAGGACATGCGCTGATCCTTCCGAAGAATCATTACCGCAATCTGTATGATATTGACGAGGCAACAGCTTCAAAAGCAATCTGTCTGGCAAAAAAGATGATTACAAAGATGACAGATGTACTTGGATGTGATGGTTATAATATCGTTCAGAACAACGAAGAGGCAGCTGGACAGACGGTATTTCATTTCCATATGCATTTAATCCCAAGATATAAGAATGACAATGTAGGTCTCGGATGGCATATGGGAGAACTTACAGAAGAAGATAAGAAAGAGATACTTGAAAAATTAAAATAGTACTGGAGAAGATATGTTAACAGAAAATCGCGAATTCAATGAGATTTATGAACAATATAAAAATCTCATTCTAAAAGCGGCATATACTTATTCAGGCAGTTATAATGCAGCGGAAGATATTACTCAAGACACTTTTCTGAAACTGTATATGGGATATGACAGCATGAAGAAGAAAAATATTTCTTCATGGCTGTTTACAACGGCAAAAAATGCGGCATTAAATTACAGGAAAAAGCATAGCAGGGAGATCTTCGAGATTGATGAGAATTGGGACAGTGAAGAGGATACCGAGAAAAATGAAGCACAGGTAAACAGTGCTGAGGAACAGTTTCTGGAAGATGAGCTTCAGAAACAAAGGTTAGAGCTTCATGAAAAGATTTTCACCAATTTGATGGAAAA
This sequence comes from Mediterraneibacter sp. 210702-DFI.5.30, assembly GCF_020560115.1. Taxonomy (NCBI): domain Bacteria; kingdom Bacillati; phylum Bacillota; class Clostridia; order Lachnospirales; family Lachnospiraceae; genus Mediterraneibacter; species Mediterraneibacter sp. 210702-DFI.5.30. The sequence goes on along the minus strand of NZ_JAJCME010000010.1, from coordinate 35,440 downwards.
GAATGAAAGATGGTACGATGCTATTGTTCTTGTATATTACATGGAGATGCCTCAGGCAAAAGCAGCAGAATTAATGGGCATTCGACTCGAAGTGCTTCATAGTCTTCTGCACAGAGCAAAGAAATGGATTAAGAAAAAGTACGGAACGGAGTACGAAGAAATGAACCGGGAAGACTAAGAGCAAAACCAAATGTTTACTGTTCAATGTACAAAGAAAAGTATATAAGGAACAGTGGTGCCGATAGTTTCCCGGTATCTTTTTGAATACTGTAGTTTTATGAAGAGTGTTGCCGGTAGATGAACTACATTATTTTGTGGCAGCTTCTTCAATGAGGCCGATAATAGTAGCAATCGGATCCTGCTGCCCAGAATTGTGCATTGCATTTATGAACTGCTCACGGTTTTCGTACAGGTTATGAACTGCATCCAAAAGCGTTGTATTCGTAAGCTGTTCTTCCTCGATTACAAGACTGAATCCTTGACGTTCGAAAGAATGTGCGTTAAGAATCTGATCGCCACGACTTGCACGGGCAGAAAGCGGAATCAGAAGATTCGGTTTTCTAAGAGCAAGCAGTTCACAGATTGCATTCGCACCGGCACGTGAGATAACAACATCTGCAAGAGCAAAGAGATCACGCAGTTCGTTTTTGATATATTCAAACTGACAGTAGCCTTTGATTTCTTTCAGAGAATGATCAACCTTTCCTTTTCCGCAGAGATGGATGATCTGGAACTGTTTCAGCAGTTCAGGAAGGGCAGCACGTACCGCCTCGTTGACAGCTACAGCACCAAGACTTCCGCCGATTACGAGAATGACAGGTTTTTCATCTGTAAAGCCACACATCTTTCTGGCAGCATCCTTATCACCAGTAAGAAGTTCCTGACGAATCGGAGAACCGGTAAGAACTGCTTTTCCCTCCGGAAGAGCATCTAACGTCTCCGGGAAGTTACAGCAGACTTTAACAGCAGATGGAATTGCCAGTTTATTTGCCAGGCCAGGTGTCATATCAGACTCATGAATAATGACCGGAACTTTGCATCGCTTTCCAGCAAGAACAACTGGAACCGAAACAAATCCGCCTTTAGAAAAAATAACATCAGGCTTTAAGCCTTTGATTAACTTACGGGCTTCACCAAAGCCTTTGATCACACGGAATGGATCTGTGAAATTCTGCAGACTGAAATAACGGCGCAGCTTTCCAGAAGAAATTCCATGATATGGAATTCCAAAAGGTTCAATCAGTTCCTTTTCAATTCCATTGTAAGAACCTATGTATTGAATATCATAGCCTAATTCTCTAAGCTTTGGAATCAGGGCTATATTCGGAGTGACATGTCCGGCAGTACCGCCGCCGGTCAATATAATTCGCTTCATAAATTAACCTCCAGATTTAGTGTAGAGTGCTACTGTTCGAAGTAAATTGGGAACACTAGCCTTATAGCATCATATTACCCTTATTTGAAAAAATGTCAAGAAAAACGGGACACACAAACTGGAGAGAATAAGGTGAAGAAAATGAAAAAACTGAAAAAATTATCATTGGAAAATGAAATGAAAAAAGAAGCTGAACAGATTGAAAAGAAAGTCCGTAAGGACAGATCTCTGGATGACATTAAAGTGTCTGATGAGATGGAAAAAGAGCTTTTCAATAAGATTCAGGATTACGAATACGACAAGAGGCATAAAAAAGTCGTCCGCAAAAAGAAGAAAAGCAAGCTTGTAATAGGAGCACTGGCAGCAGTGCTGATTCTGGTGTGCGGAAGTGTGATGACCAGTGTGGGGAGTAAGTCGTATTGGAAAGTTCTGTGGGAACGAGATAATGGGGATGAGAATTCTAATATCATCAATGTGGAGAATATGGAAACAAAAGAATCAGAGGATGTTGATGAGTTGGAAGCTGATAAAGAAATTACTAAGGTAATTGGTACAGCTTTGGTAAAAATTGAATATAAACCAAAAGGAATGAGATTTATTAGATATACAGTAGATAAAGACCAAAGAAAAGTGGTTTTATTTTATGAGTATGGAAAAGAAGTAATAAGATATTCGATGTATACTAATTCAAAAGATTCTTCTTTTGGTGAAAAATCAGTAGATGATTTAATAGATGAATATGAGATTACAACGAATGGGCATAATATTTCGGTGAAAGAGTATTCGATTAAAGGTTCGGAACAAAGAAGATATACAGCAGATTTTGAATACAAGGGTATTCAATATCAAATTAAAGGAAAATTAAAAAGAGAAGAATTAGATGAAATCATAAAAAATTTATTTTTTATGTAAAAAACGCGTAAGTTTTTTAACTCTCAGTTGTTTACTTATCAGAAGACGATAATAAAAAGAGGGGGAAGATAGTCTTATGATAAGTAAAAAAATTGTATCAGTTATAACAAGTGTTATGGTTTTCTGCTGTGTAGCAGGAGTATCTTTGACAAATGTTAAGGCAGATGACAGTGCTCCAAAGTCAGTAGATGGATCATATTTGATATCAGCAGACTCATCTACAGGTTATACACCTAATAATGAACGTGGAAAGCATTTGATGGATGGTCAGTGTTCAATAACGAAAAGCGGAACAAAACGTATTTATACATATGGTGCGACAACAGCGGATCATACAGTAGATGCGTTGGCAGTTATTGTTTATGTAGATCAATATAATGAGAAAGATGGTAAATGGGATCAAATAGATGCATTTTCCAAGAAAGTGGAGAATGATTATTATGTAGCAACATCTAAGTCGATTCAAGTTGACAGAGGATATTACTATCGAGTTCATGCTTCTCACATTGTACGTATGGCAGGATCACCAGATGAAGAAACATTTTCCTACACCGACGGAATCTTAGTCCCATAGGCATCTTTCTCCCACACCAACGGCAGAAGATGCAGTCCGTGGGCTGGCCTAACAGCCGCTGCGCGGTGGTTCGCTCGGATACTCACAAATTAGATTCTAATAGATAAAAGTGAGAGCCTTGTTCCTTGATACACCACAATTGAATAAATGAGCATATAATCACCATAAGCGGCTGTTAATCAGTCCATGGACTAGTAGGGCAGAAGGGAAGGATTGAATCAAGAGTAGCGATCCTTCCCTATTAGTTTGCCATTTTTTAAATTATTTTCCTGTTGCTTCTTTCAGTGCCTGAGCAAGCTGGTCCGGGCAGGAAGTTTTCTTGAATCCACACTGGATTCCTTCCAGGCGTGAGATGGCCTCATCTACATCCATTCCTTCAACCAGATGGGAAATTCCCTGCAGGTTACCGTTACATCCACCAACGAAGGAAACATTATGAATCTTGTTATTTTCGATATCAAAGTGAATGCTCTGAGAACAGACACCTTTTGTTCTATAATCCATATCTAGATATCCTTTCTTTTAAATTTTTAGATCTTTTAGTTACCTTTTGAATTATAGCAAATCGAATATAAAAAAACAATTTTTCTTTTCACATCTTTCAGCATAATTTTCCTCAATACGACAATTTTGATTTTTGCTGTAGAAATCTGTAGAACGATTTATGCGGACAGAATATAAAATCAGGTTTATAATATCTACAAACGTAACGAAGGGAAGGCCCGAACAGTTACGCGCAATATTTTTAAAACCAGGAGGGGTTGCTATGTTAAGAGAACTGGCAGTGAACACAAGAGTCATCTATTACCTGATGGCGCTTCTGGGCATGATCGGAGTGCTGGCAAAAGCAGTGAATCAGCAGACATTGAATCAGATGCTAAAGGCGGCGGGGAATATGTCCAAGAGTACACACCGACTGATAAAACTCGTAAGAGCAAAATACGAACATGCATGTATGGTGCATGACAGTGTAGAGAATACGAATGCATTTGTGGAGAAATATATTTATGAATATAGAGGATTTTTGTTTGGGATTCATACCTGGAGACAGATGGAATTGCTGACGGTGTGGTTTGTTGGAATTCTTGCAGCTCTTGGTGCATTCGAATGTTATATTACTTATGGATTTTCAGATGCGGCGTATCAATATATAGAAACAGGATTAGCGGAGATGGTACTCCTTTTTGTTATCAGTCATCTTTCGGACGAACAGTACAAGCTTAATGCTGTCAGGATGTATATGGTGGATTATCTTGAGAATAATTGTGCATTTCACGTAAAGAGACAGCGGACTACGGATAGAGAAGAATTGAATGTGATCGCTGCAGAGAATACCGGAAAGCAGGAGTGGGAAGAAAAGAAAGGGGAAAGAGAGATTCACAGAGAAGACAACGTACAGAATGGAAATAAAACAAAAGCAGAGAGGACGGAGCTGCCGATCAATATCGAGGGAGAAGCAAGATCGGTAGAGCCGGCAAGGAATCCGAAAGGAAATTCAGAGAGAGACGTAGATAGAGATTCGGAGCGAGATTCAGGAAGAAATGCAGAAAGAGAAGCGGCGATTCGTCAGATTCTGGAAGAATTTTTAACATAACGAAAACTAAAATTTCTTGAGCAGCATTTGTAAATAAGGTATAATAAAAAGCAGTTGGTAGCCGCCGGTCATGGAATATCAGGAATGGCGGCAGGGAAAGAAGAACCAACTGCTTTTTTAGGGCTTATAAACAAGAAAAGAAAGTAACTGATTAAGACAGGTGCAAAGAGTAATAGGAGGAGTTGCTATGTTAAGAATAGGAATGTTGACCAGCGGTGGAGACTGCCAGGCACTTAACGCAGCAATGCGCGGTGTTGTAAAAGGAATTTGCAACAAGCGCAAAGATGTAGAAATCTATGGATTTAAAGATGGATACAAAGGTCTGATCTATTCGGATTTCAATATGTTGACATCAAAGGATTTCTCGGGAATTCTGACACAGGGTGGAACAATTCTTGGTACATCCCGTCAGCCGTTCAAACTGATGCGTGTGCCGGATAAGGATGGAATAGACAAGGTGGAGGCAATGAAGCACACATATCATAAGCTTCATCTGGATTGTCTCGTTATTCTTGGAGGAAATGGAACTCATAAGACAGCAAATCTTCTTCGTGAGGAAGGACTCAATGTAGTGACACTGCCGAAGACGATCGATAACGATCTGTGGGGAACAGACATGACATTTGGATTCCAGAGTGCAGTTGATATCGCAACAGATACGATTGACAGAATCCATACGACAGCAACTTCCCACAGCCGTGTATTTATTATCGAGGTTATGGGTCACAAAGTAGGTCATGTAACTCTGCATGCCGGAATTGCAGGCGGAGCAGACATAATTCTTCTTCCGGAGATCCCATATGATATTAAAGCAATCAAGAATGTGATCGACAAACGTACACAGGCAGGTAAGAGATTTACAATCCTTGCTGTTGCAGAGGGTGCGATTTCCAAAGAAGATGCAAAACTGAAAAAGAAAGAATACAAAGAGAAGCTGGCAAACAGAAAATATCCTTCTATCGCTTACGAACTGGCAGAACAGATTGAAAAAGAGACAGACAAGGAAGTTCGTATCACAGTTCCTGGACATACACAGAGAGGTGGCACACCTTGTGCTTATGACCGTGTATTTGCAACAAGAGTCGGAGCGAAGGCAGCAGAATTGATCCTGAATGAAGAATACGGATATATGGTAGCCATGAGAAATGGTGAGACAGTGAAAGTTCCGTTGGAAGAGGTTGCAGGAAAGCTGAAATATGTTGATCCGAACTGTGGTCTGATCAAAGAAGCGAGAACAATCGGTATCAGCTTCGGAGACGAGGTGTAATTCATGTCATATACGGCGCTATACAGAAAGTTCCGTCCTTCTGAATTCGAAGATGTAAAAGGACAGGATCATATTGTTACAACGCTTCAGAACCAGATTAAGGCGAATAGGATCGGACATGCGTATCTGTTTTGTGGAACGCGAGGAACCGGAAAGACAACGGTTGCGAAAATATTTGCGAAGGCAGTAAACTGTGAGCACCCGGTAAATGGAAGTCCATGCGGAGAGTGTGAGATGTGTAAATCTATCGCTGCCGGCACTTCAATGAATGTGATCGAGATCGATGCTGCATCGAACAATGGTGTTGATAATATCCGTGAGATCCGGGAGGAAGTGACATATCGACCGACAGAAGGTAAGTATAAAGTATACATTATTGACGAGGTGCATATGCTTTCCATCGGAGCATTTAACGCATTGCTTAAGACACTTGAGGAGCCGCCGGAGTATGTTATTTTTATTCTGGCGACGACAGAAGTGCATAAAATCCCAATTACGATTCTTTCCAGATGTCAGCACTATGATTTCAAGAGAATCAGCATTGAGACAATTACAGACCGTATGCGTGATCTGATGCAGACAGAACAGGTAGAAGTGGAAGAAAAAGCACTTCGCTATATCGCAAAGGCGGCAGACGGATCTATGCGTGATGCACTCAGTCTGCTGGATCAGTGTATTGCATTTTATCTGGGGCAGAAGCTGACGTATGATCATGTGCTTGAAGTACTTGGTGCGGTGGATACGGATGTGTTCAGCCGCCTGCTTCGGAAAGTATTGGAAAGAGATGTTGCCGGAGTTCTTGATATCGTGGAAGATCTGGTTATGCAGGGACGTGAACTGACCCAGCTGGCCGCAGATTTTACATGGTATCTGAGAAATTTGCTTTTGGTTAAAACTTCTGATAATATAGAGGACGTGCTGGATGTGTCTACGGAAAATATGCTGCAGCTCAAGGAAGAATCAAAGATGATCGAACTTGATATGCTGTTGCGTTATATCCGTATATTCTCAGAACTTTCCGGTCAGCTGAAGTATGCGACGCAGAAGAGAGTACTTCTGGAAGTTGCACTGATCAAGCTTTGTACTCCGGCGATGGAGACTGGTCAGGATGCACTTCTGGACAGAATCCGTGCGGTAGAAGACAAAGTAGAGAAAGGACTTGCTGCAGCCGCAGATATGCCGCAGCGAGTTGTTTACGTGAATGGAGATGATGCGTCATTATCCGGATCAGGCGTTGCGGGAAGCAGGAAGGCGAAACCGGAGCTGCCGAATGCAATTCCGGAGGATGTGCAGGAAGTGGTGAAGAATTTCCGTTCTATCGCAGATGAAGCGTCAGGTATGATCAGAGGCTTTCTTAAAAAAGCAAGACTGAGTCTTGGTGGTGACAATCGTTTGCTGATTGTACTGCCAGATGCTATGTCGGCAGATATGGTTGGCAGAGAAGATCATGTGCAGGAACTTGAACAGCTCATTGAAGAGAAGATTGGAAAGAAAGTCGAGGTAGATGTCCGTCATGTAGAAGAGGGCAGACACTTTGAGGATACATTTGTGGACATAGAACAGAAAATAAATATGGAAATAACAGTGGAGGATTAGACATGGCAAAGCGTGGAGGATTTCCAGGCGGCGGAATGCCGGGAAATATGGCGAATCTGATGAAGCAGGCACAGAAGATGCAGCGTCAGATGGAAGAGCAGCAGAAAGAACTTGAGACAAAAGAGTTCACAGCAGCTGCAGGCGGCGGAGCAGTAGAAGTAACTGTATCCGGCAAAAGAGAAGTAACAAAAGTAAAACTTGCAGAAGAAGTTGTAGATCCGGACGACATTGAGATGCTGGAAGACCTGATCGTAGCAGCGACAAATGAAGCACTGCGTCAGGTTGAGCAGGAGACAAATGCAGCAGTATCTAAGATGACAGGCGGATTTGGCGGTCTTGGAGGCGGAATGTTCTAATGGATTACTACAGTAATCAGATCAGCCGTCTGATCGAGGAGTTCTCGAGACTTCCGGGAATCGGGAATAAATCAGCACAAAGACTTGCATTTCATGTGATCAATATGCCGGTAGAGCAGGTAGAAGGACTTGCGAATGCGATCGTAGATGCCCGCAAGAATGTCCGTTACTGTAAGGAGTGCTGTACGTTGACGGATAAGGATATCTGCCCAATCTGCAGCAATCCGGACAGAGATCATAAGACAATCATGGTAGTGGAGACACCGCGTGATCTGGCAGCGTATGAGAAGACTGGAAAGTACAACGGAGTCTATCATGTACTTCATGGAGCAATTTCTCCAATGCTTGGAATCGGTCCCGGGGATATCCGTCTGAAAGAATTGATGGAGCGTCTGCAGGGAGATGTGGATGAAGTGATTATTGCGACGAATTCCAGTCTGGAAGGCGAGACAACAGCAATGTATATCAGTAAACTTATCAAACCGGTCGGAATCAAGGTGAGTAGGATTGCCAGTGGTGTTCCGGTTGGTGGTGATCTGGAATATATTGATGAGGTAACACTGCTTCGGGCATTGGAAGGAAGAACAGAATTGTAAAAGCATTTGAGACACCGGCAGGAGGGACTGGCTATGGCGAAGAAAAAAGTTACATCTTCAGATGTGGCAAAGCGCGCGGGAGTTTCACAGGCAACGGTCTCGATGGTACTCAATAAGAAGTATAACGTCTCTTTTTCAAAAGAAGTAATCCAGAAAGTGGAGGCAGCGGCGGAAGAACTGGGGTATGAACTTCCGAAACGTAGAACACAGCGTGGAGAGCGACGAGAAAAACTGCTCGTTGTCATCAGCCCGAACCTGACAAACCCATACTATGTAATGCTTTTGCAAGGAATTGAATCAAGGGCAACAGAGCAGGGGTTCGGAATCTTTGTCTGTAATACACAGAGAGATTTAAAACTGGAAGAGCGTTATCTGAAAATGATCTCGACTCTGAATGCACAGGGAATTATCTATATGTGCAATCCGGGGAAATGCTTTCTCGGACAGCTCAAAGAAATGTCTGAAAGGATTCCGGTTGTTGTGATCAATAATCAGGAGAAGCATTTGGATGTAGATGCAGTGGAGTTGGATAATACAAAGCTTGGAAGATTAATGGGCAGACATCTTCTGGAGCTGGGGCATCAGCATGTGGCATACATTACACCGCCATTAACTGCAAGACAGAAGCAGAGATTCCGCCGGGTAGAAGGTTTTCTGGATGAATTCAGAAAAGCCGGATATGGCGATCAGGTGATTGTAAAAGAAGCAGATGAAGAATTTGACCGGAATGTTCCGGGAATCGATTCAGAGTACCGCATCGGATATGATCTGACAAAAGAACTGCTCCGGACAGAAAAAGATCTCACTGCAATCGTGGGGCTGAATGATATGATCGCATTTGGGATTATGGATGCACTCCAGGATATGAAGTATAAAGTTCCCGGAGATGTCTCGGTTATGGGATGTGATAATACTTTATTTTCCAAAGTTAAGAAAGTGTCACTTACAACGATCGAGCATTTTGTAGTTCACAAAGGAATGGATGCCTGTGATATCATCATGAAAAAGATCAGTTCAAGGGACTGGAAGTATACGGAATTTGAACCGGTCAGTATTTATCATGTGGAATATGAGCCACAGATCGTGGTTCGTGGAACAACGTCTTATGCGAAGACAAAATAGTTGATGTATAGACGTTATATTATTTAAAATTAATAAAAAATAATAAAATTATTACTAATAAAAACAACAAAAACAAACGATTCTGATTTTAGAAAATGTTGATAAAGCCTTTAAAATAAAGATTTTTATACAGAATAAAAACGATTGATATTAACTAATATTAATAAAAACGGTTAATATGTCGGATTATTAAGTGAAAAATGACTATTAATAATTTTTCAGACAGTTGACCTCAGGTTTTGGAAGCTATATAATCAGCTCATAAACAAACGAATTACTGCTGGAAAAACAGTGAGTTGTATCAGTGGTAAGAGGAAGATTCATGTATAGGAGGACTTAAAAATGAAATTTTTTATCGACACGGCTAATGTAGAGGATATCAAGAAAGCAAATGACATGGGAGTGATCTGCGGAGTTACAACAAACCCGTCTCTGATTGCAAAAGAAGGACGTGTTTTTGAAGAAGTTATCGCTGAGATCGCATCTATCGTAGACGGACCAATCAGTGGAGAGGTTAAGGCTACAACAACAGATGCAGAAGGCATGATCGCAGAAGGACGTGAGATTGCAAAGATCCATCCGAACATGGTAGTTAAGATTCCTATGACAGTAGAAGGCCTGAAGGCTGTTAAAGTTCTTACAGCAGAGGGAATCAAGACAAATGTAACTCTGATCTTCACAGCAAACCAGGCACTTCTTGCAGCAAGAGCAGGAGCTACTTATGTTTCTCCGTTCCTTGGACGTCTGGATGACATTTCTACAAAGGGAGTTGACCTCATTGCAGAGATCGTAGAGATGTTCGAAGTAGCAGGAATTGAGACAGAGATTATCGCAGCAAGTGTACGTAATCCAATCCATGTAACAGAATGTGCACTGGCAGGAGCAGATATTGCAACAGTACCTTATAAGGTAATCGAGCAGATGACACATCACCCACTGACAGATGCAGGTATCGAGAAGTTTAAAAAGGATTATATTGCTGTTTTTGGTGAGTAATCCGGGAAATAACGTTAAGACTGAAAATGGAATCAGAATGGAAATTAAAAAGGAGATATCATGAACAAGTTAGAGCTTATGAAAACTGCGAATGAGATCCGGAAAGGGATTGTAACAGCACTGCATAGCGCAAAGGCCGGACATCCAGGTGGATCTCTCTCAGCAACAGAGATTTTTACATACCTTTATTTTGAAGAGATGAACGTAGACCCGAAAGATCCAAAGAAAGCGGATCGCGACCGTTTCGTTCTTTCTAAAGGACACACAGCTCCGGGATTATATTCTACACTTGCGCAGAAAGGATTCTTCCCGAAGGAAGATCTCGTGACACTTCGTCATACAGGATCTTATCTGCAGGGACATCCGGACATGAAACACATTCCAGGTGTTGATATGTCTTCAGGATCTCTGGGACAGGGAATTTCAGCAGCTGTAGGTATGGCAATCGCAGGAAAGCTTGACAATGCAGACTACAGAGTATACACACTGCTCGGAGACGGTGAGATCCAGGAAGGTCAGGTATGGGAGGCTTCCATGCTGGCAGCGCATAGAAAACTGGATAATCTCGTTGTTATCGTTGATAATAACAATCTTCAGATTGACGGAGCAATTACAGAAGTCAACTCTCCGTACCCGATCGATAAGAAGTTTGAGGCATTTAATTTCCATGTAATCAATATTGATGGAAATGACTTTGATCAGATCGATGCTGCATTCAAAGAAGCAAAGACAGTCAAAGGACAGCCGACAGCTATTATTGCTAAGACAGTAAAAGGAAAAGGTGTATCCTTCATGGAGAACCAGGTAGGATGGCACGGAAAAGCTCCGAACGATGAAGAGTACAAGATTGCAATGGAAGAATTAGAGAAAGCAGGTGAAGCATTATGTCAGAAGTAAAGAAGATCGCAACAAGAGACAGCTACGGTAATGCTTTGGCTGAACTCGGAACAGAACATGATAACGTTGTAGTACTTGATGCCGATCTGGCAGCAGCTACAAAGACAGGTGTATTCAAGAAAGCACATCCGGATCGTTTTATCGATTGTGGTATTGCTGAGTCTAATATGATCGGTGTTGCAGCAGGTCTTGCAACAACAGGAAAAGTGCCATTTGCAAGTTCTTTCGCAATGTTCGCAGCAGGACGTGCATTTGAGCAGGTAAGAAACTCTGTTGGATATCCACACCTGAATGTAAAGATTGGTGCAACACATGCCGGAATCTCTGTAGGAGAAGATGGAGCAACACATCAGTGTAATGAGGATATCGCTTTGATGCGTACAATTCCGGGAATGGTTGTAATTAACCCAGCTGATGATGTAGAAGCAAGAGCAGCTGTACGTGCTGCTTACGAGCATCAGGGACCGGTATATCTGAGATTTGGACGTCTCGCAGTGCCGGTGATCAATGACAGACCGGACTACAAGTTTGAGCTTGGAAAAGGTGTTGTGTTAAGAGAAGGAAAAGACCTGACGATCATCGCAACAGGACTTCCTGTAAGTAACTGTCTGGAAGCAGCTGAGAAGCTTGCTGCAGACGGAATTGATGCGAAAGTGATCAACATTCATACGATCAAACCTCTCGATGAGGAACTTGTTGTAGCAGCTGCAAAAGAGACAGGAAAAGTTGTTACAGTTGAAGAGCATTCCGTTATCGGCGGACTTGGAAGTGCTGTATGTGATGTACTTTCAGAGAAAGCTCCGACACAGGTTATGAAGATCGGTGTGAATGATACATTCGGTGAGTCTGGTCCGGCACTTGAGCTTCTGAAGAAGTATGGTCTTGATACAGACAGCATCTACGAGAAAATCAAAGCATTTGCAAAATAATCGGATTTTCGAAAGTAAAATTATAATTTAAAATAAAAAGAACGCTTCGCGCTTTCTGTTTACAGAATATCTGCAATCAGAGAGTACCGGAGCGTTTTTTGATGTTTGGAGATATTAAGAAAATGCCGTGCACGAAAAGTAATATTTGTCGAACTTACCTGACACTAATTGATAAAATCTCCCGATTTCCTTGTGCTATGTTAAGGGCAATCCCCGGGAAATTAAATAAAAGTGATAGAAAGGTGAGTATAAAATGGAGAGACAGATTCCAAAAAATGTGCGTCAGATAGGAAATGTGAGTGATAGTCCAAAAATCTATGTGGAAGATTATGTAGATACTTTTTTTCTTCAGTTAAGTGAAAAAAGCGAGAAAGAAAAACAACCAGAAGGAGCCTTTCTGATTGGTGAAATGCAGAAGCAGGACAATGAAGAATATATTTATATTTATGGTGCGATAAAAATAAAAGAGTTAAAAAAGGAGGGCGGTGAATACCTGATCAATGACAAGATATGGAAATGTGGTTGTGAAGAATGCAGCCAGTATTTTGAAGAAGGAGAAATCATAGGCTGGTTTGTGACAGAGCATGATTTACAGCTGGCTCCGGGTTCTATCAACGTAAAGCTGCATAAAAAATTATTTCCAAAGAAAAATACCGTTCTTGTTATGAAAGATTCGACAAACCAGGAAGATGTATTTTTTGTACATAAGCTGGGAGATCTGATGGAAATTGGAGGACATTATACTTATTACGAGAAGAATCCGTGCATGCAGAATTATATGATTGCAAGTCGAAAAAAAAATGGGGCAGTTCAGACAGAAAATGTGGAAGATACGGCTGCACAAAGCTTTCGTTCTCTGGTACGTGAACGGGGCGGTCAGAAAAGAGAACGAAGGACAGGCAGTCTGATGTATGGAATCAGTACATGCCTTGTACTGGTCCTGATCGTGATGGGTGTTTCTATGATGAATAATTTCAGCAAAATGAAATCCCTCCAGAATAAGATAAATGTGGTTGCCGAGGGGGAAAAGCAAACATCCTCACCTGATGTGAAAGAAACGAGTGGAGCAGCAGCTACTGTGGAGAAAAATCAGGAAGCAGCAGATACAGAAAAGGAATCCGCAGAGATAACGGAAGAAAATGAAGGGGAAGAACAGACGGAAGATAAGAATACAGAAAGTGTTCCGGTTTCCGGGACTGCCGTTGCAGCAGATGAAAATGATGGTATTTATGTGGTGGAAAAAGGAGATACCCTTGCAATTATCAGTAAAAAAATGTATGGAGATGTTAATCATGTAGATGCGATCAGCCGGATGAATGGATTGCAGAATGGGAACCTGATCTATATTGGACAAAAATTGATATTGCCATAAATCCGTGTTATACTGTGAAAGACAAGTGAAAGCTAAAAGTGTATCAACAGAAAAAGGTGCACTGGACAAACGATAAGGGGAGCAATATGGCGCGAAAGAAAATGTCGAATTTACAGGTGGTAAAAACGCAGGATGATAGAAAAGCGCTGAGACAAAGGGAAAGAAGGATCAAACGTCGGAGAAGAAAAGAACTTCTTACCTATATCATCCTGATTGCGATGGCAATCTGCGGAACATACCTCCTTTTAGATAGTAAGACTTATGGCACAGTCCGCAAGGCAGACAGTTACGCGAAAGACCTTTCGGACACGAATAATTACGTTCAGTTTGCAGATGGAATTGTGCGTTATAATCATGACGGTGTGGTATTTCTAAATAAGAAGAATGAGGAAAAGTGGATTCAGCCAACACAGCTTCAGACACCGGTGATAGTTGTGAAAGACGATGTGTTTGCGGTTGCTGACAGCGGAGGCAACAGTATTCTTGTATTTACAAAAAATGGGTTGAAAGGTGAGATTCAGACGACATTACCGATCGAGAGAATCGCAGTATCGAATCAGGGAATTGTCAGTGCAATTTTAAAAGATGAGACTTCACCGAAAATCATATCCTATGATGCGGCAGGAAATATTCTGGTAGAGCAGCAGATTACGATTGGAAATACAGGATATCCGATCGCATTGGATTTGTCTGATGATGGAAAGGTTCTGGCAGTTTCTTATCTTTATACCAAAGGAACACAGGTGCAGAGCAGGATCGGATATTATAATTTTGATACTGCCGGCAAAGAGAAGGCAGATAACAAAGTGACAGCAGATACTTATGAAGATATGCTGATCGGCGAGATTTTCTTTATGGGAAATGACAGATCTGTTGCAGTTGGAGATAATGGATTTGAGATTTATACAGGAAAAGATACTCCAAAGCAGACAAAAGAAGTGAAAGTGAATCAAGAGATAAAAAGTGTTTTCCATTCGGATTCTTATTTTGGATTTGTCCTGCTTAATCAGGAGAAGTCAGGGTATGAGTTGAGAATGTATAATCAATCAGGAGATACTGTGTTCAGTAAAGAGATACAGGGAGATTATAGTCATGTAAAGATGGATGGAGACAATATCATTCTGTATGATGGAAGTAAGTGCTGTATTTATACAACGACAGGAATCCTGAAGTTTAAGGGAGACCTGGGAGCAGATGCGCAGGAAATCTTTGATGCATTTGGCCTGAACAGATACTATGTGATGAGTGATAATGAACTGCGAATTGTTTATTTGACAAAATAGGAGAGATATATGGAGAATTGGTTGTTACTTGCAGTCGGGATTGTGTTTTTAGTCTGCATGATTGCCGGCTTTGTGAAGGGATTTCTCAGAATTGGTTTATCCCTTCTGTCAACAATATTGACACTGGTACTGGTGTCATTCCTTTCCCCATACGTGTCGGATGCGCTGATGAAGCATACACCGGCGCAGGACGTACTGGAGAAGAAGATAGTGGAAGCATTTATGCCAGAGATTTCAGCAGATGATCTGTTGAAAGCGAATCTCAGTGGAACACCTCTGGAGAATTTAACGGTAGACCAGATTAAATCATTAAGCGAATCTGGATGGGACAAACTGGGGATAACTGCACAGGATATCCTGAAAGTGGTCGGAGATCTTCCAAAGGATACACAGATCCGTGAGATTGAGAATTCAATGCTGCCACAGTTTTTGAAAGATGCATTGCTGGAAAATAATAATACTGCGATTTATGAAGAACTGGATGTTACAACTTTCCCAGAATATGTTGCGGCCTATATTTCACGAATGCTCCTCAATGTTGTGTCATTTCTTGTGACATTTTTGATTGCGATCATTCTTGTAAGCGCATTGATGTATGCGGTGAATATTATTGGTGAACTTCCGTTACTTGGTGCGATTAATCATCTGGCGGGAGGAGTGCTTGGAATTGGTCTGGGATTTATTATCGTATGGATCGCATTCCTTGTGCTGACTCTGATTTATACGACAGAGATTGGAACAACATGTTATGCGATGGTTGAGCAGAGCGCGATCTTGACGTTTTTGTACAACCATAATCCGCTGTTGATCTGGTTACTTGGATTCCGGTAGGAAAAATAAAAGAAAAATATTAAAAATAGGGTTGACACTCTCAATAAGCCATGATATCATATAGAAGTTCTGTTGAGGACATACATATGGGGGATTAGCTCAGTTGGGAGAGCGCCTGCCTTGCAAGCAGGAGGTCACGAGTTCGACTCTCGTATTCTCCACTAGGATTACGGATTGTGCGTTGCACAGTCCGTTTTTTAATATATTAGGAAAGTACTTTCCTAATATATTAAAAACGCTCCGCTAAGGATGCGCACTGCGGCGTACAATGTAGATGTCGCAAGCGACCGCCGCAGGCGCAAGAATGTGCAAGGCACATTCTTTGTTATACGTACAGAGCCAGGCAATTAAAGACAAACTGTGCTACCTCGTGCTTGCACGAAAGTACTACAGTCTGTCTTTAATTATGTGGCGGATACGCAACAAAAAAACATCCCACAGCGCGAAATCTGTGAGATGTTCTTCATAGCTCCCCCTGTTGGACTTGAACCAACGACACTTCGGTTAACAGCCGAATGCTCTACCGACTGAGCTAAGGAGGAATATTTCCTTGTCTTATCGACGAAAAATATATTATCATATTTAAATGGTCTTTGCAAGAGAAAATTTTAAAAAATGTAAAAAATCTTAAAGAAATCTAATTTTATCTCTTTCAAGTCATAATCAGAAATCCAGCGTCATACATATATTAGACAGGAGGGCAGATATAAAATATATCGACAGTACTTCCTGAAAGGTAACAATTCAATTTAAGACAGGAGAGGGCAAAATGCGAAGAAAGCTGAGAAGACATTTTGCATTTCTGATGGCGGTACTGATGATGCTGTCGTTGATGGGGGTTCAGGTACTGGCAGAAGGTGTACAAGTTGAGGCTGTACAAACTACAGAGGGAACAGATTGTACCGTGCTCCCGGAAGAAACAGATGCGGAAGAGACTTCCCGATCAGAAATGCAGAAACCAGACGCAAAAGAATCTCCCCCTGAGTCTGGAGTAGTAACAGAGGAAGGGAAAAGTACCGATTCAGAGAAAATTTCAGTTGCTCTTAAAGATGAGATTCTTACAAAAGGTTCTCTGACAGCAGATGTTAGTGGAACAACAGAATCAGATCAGATTGCTTATCAGTGGCAGGTAAGTGAAAACGGTCAATGGAAAGACATTGAGGATACAGCGACTGTGGATAGTAGAAAGCAATCCTATGAAGTTGCAAGAGATGGTGCACAGAAGACATTTCGTGTGAAAGTGACAGTAAATGAGGCGGTGACAGTTTATTCTTCCGAATACAAGGTGAATTATTATGACAAGCTTCAGAATGGAAGTTTTGAGACGCCAAAAGTATCTGATACAGGAACACTGACTTATAAGAATGCACATTTTATCCAGGTAGCAAATGGAACGAATGATTTATATTGGAAAACAACAGCGAAAGGTGCATATTTTGGCTCTGGAACTCAGAGAGATTATTATATCGAGATTGCAGATGGAAGCCGAAGTTATTATGGAAATACGGTTAATGATCCAAAACCGGTTTATAACATCAGCAGTGCGGCACAGGGAAATCAGTTCGCAGAATTAAACTGTGAGGAACCAGGGGCTCTTTATCAGGATGTTTTGACAGAACCGGGGACAGTTCTTCACTGGGGATTGGAACATGCCGGACGCTGGGGAACAGACACGATGGCGGTTATCATCAGTGATACGAAATCAATGAGTTCTGATTGGAATCCGGCAGGATCTGGATTTGATCAGAGTAATCCTGATGTGCAGGCGGTATTGTCAGATAAAACTGGGAAATGGACTTATCACTATGGAGATTATACAGTTCCGGCAGGGCAATATGTTACTCGATTTTATTTTGTGGCAGTAGCGGCAGCAAATGGAAATCTGTCAAATGGAAACCTGCTCGATAACATTTCTTTTGGAAAGGATCTCCCAAACCCACCGGCCAAAACAGGTAATCTGATAATCACAAAGCAGGTGGAAGGAATTGCAGCAAGTCAGATTCCGGACGAGTCCTTTACATTTCAGATAAAACGGGGAGAAGAAGTGATCGAAGAAGTGAAGCTTCCGCAAAATGGTCAGTGGAGTGCATCGCTCCAGGCGGTTGAACCTGGGGAATATACAGTGACGGAGATTGCTCAGGAACAGAATAACTATAGGCTGGAGCATACCTTTTATCTCGTGGGACAGGAAAGTCAGGCAGAGGGGATGACAGCACGAATTGATATAACGAAGGAGCAGACGGCAACAGTAACTTATACGAATCAGTATCAACCGCTTATGGTTGTTCCGACAGGAGTAGAGAACAGGGTGCTTCCTACAATCCTGATAGAAACAATAGGCATAACAGGAGGAGCAGTTTTTCTGTTTCTTCGAAGAAAGAGGAAAGAAACAGATTCATGAAATTAAAAGGAGAGATTCATCTTTTTCTGATTCGTCTTGCATTTCTTCTGGTGTTTCTGTGGGTTTTATTCGGGCTGTTGTTTGGGATTACAACCATGAAAAACAATGACATGTCGCCACGCATCAGTGCGGGAGATCTGCTCTTTTATTATCGACTGGAAAAACCGAAAAGCGGGGATGTGGTGGTTCTTCAGAAAGCAGGAGAGAAATATGTGGGCAGAGTGATCGCAGCCGGCGGCGATACAGTAGAGATTACAGAGGACGAAAAGGTAAAGATCAATGGAAGTAAGATTGTGGAAAATGATATTTTCTATAATACACCGCAATACGAAAGTGACACGGTCTATCCACTGACGCTGAATAGCGGAGAATATTTTATTCTGGGAGATCAACGGGGAAATGCAAAAGACAGTCGGTATTTTGGAGCTGTGAAGGACAAGGAGATAAAAGGCAGAGTAATTACGGTGCTCCGCCGGTCAGATATCTGAAACCCGGAAATCAGAGTAAAAAGTGAGGTAGAGATTATGAATAAGAAAACAGCAGGACGTATTTCAGCAATGGCAATGGCGAGTATGATGATGATGTCAGTTTGTGTGGTAAATGCGTCAGCCGAGGAAAATGAACCGATCACACAGCTGAATTTGAAGAAAACGGTGACAACGGATGGAAATACATACCAGCCAAACACTTCATTTTCGTTTCATGTGGAGAATGGTGAAGCAGCAGAAAATTGGAGAGATAATGTAGTATATGCCGGAGTGACAGGTGGAATCACGGCCTCTCAGACAATCGGATTCCAGCCATCAGGAGAAGATACACTGGCAGCAGCTTACAGCAAGAATGCAACATTGGAAATTAATGCAGGGGTATTTGAACATGCTGGTGTTTATCATTATGTTGTGACTGAAGATGCAGGCTCTTATGAAGGAATCGATTATGATACAGCAGGCAGAGATGTTTATCTTTTTGTATATAACGGAGCAGATGGAGCACTTTATGTTGGAAATGTAATTACAGAAAATAATGGTGAAAAAGGTGATCTTGAATTTATCAATGATTATGGTGCAGAAAATGATACAACGCATGATGTGACGATCAAAAAAACGATCACAGGTAATCAGGGAGTTAAAAATAAATCCTTCGAATTCAAGGTTGCGGTGAATGGTGGACAGGGAGAACTCTACAAAGTTGTAGTGAAGAAAAATGCAAATGCACAGGCACTTACAGAATACATCACAAGCAATGAAGCAGAAACTTCTTATCAGATTTCTGATACAGGTTCAATTACAATTTATGGATTGACAGAATCTGATAAATACACGGTAACAGAGACCGATGCGAATAAAGATGGATATACTACTACGATTGATGGAGAAACAACTGCGACCGGAACAAAGACAGGAACTACAAAAGAAGAAGGTACAGTAGTTCAGTATGTGAATGAGAAAGATGCGGCTGTAGTAACAGGCGTTGCAAAGAAATACACACCATACGTACTACTTGTGGGTGCGGCAGGCGCATTTGGATCAGTTTTCTTTCGTAGAAAAAGAGCATGATAAACGAAACGACAGAAGGTCAGGAGGCAGGGGAGCAGAGGGAAGAGCTGTTTTTTAAAGTTATAGAAGCGGGAAATAAGATATTGGAAATTCTGGCAGCGCTCTTTATTATTCTTATGCTTCTTTATGGTGCATATTCATTATGGGATACCTGCCAGATCAACCGACGTGCGTTTATCAGTGGAGAATTGATGAAATATAAACCTGCAGGGAAAACGGATGAAAGTCCGTCCCTGCAGGAACTTCAGAAAATCAATCCGGATGTGTGTGCCTGGCTGACGGTAGACGGAACAAAGATTGATTACCCGGTTGTGCAGGGAGAAACAAATCTGGAATATATCAATCAGGATATTTATGGAGAGTTTGCTCTTTCAGGAAGTATTTTTCTGGATAGCAGAAATGACAGAAAATTTATTGACAGTTACAGTTTATTATATGGTCACCATATGGATAATGGCGCAATGTTTGGGGATGTGATGAATTATAAAGAAAAGGAGTATTTTGAATCGCACAAAACAGGTACGCTATATTTGAATGAACAGTCAGAAAAAATCCAGTGGTTCGCCTGTGTGGAGACGGATGCGTATGATGAAGTTATTTATAATCCACAAGATTATAAGAAAGAGAATCTGGAAGAACTGATGGAATATATAAAGGCACATGCCGTGCAGTATCGTCTTCCTGAGAAAAAAGGAAAAGAGGGGTGGAACAGGATCATTGGCTTATCTACTTGTTCTAACGATCAGACGAATGGAAGAGTAATACTTTATGGATTTTTATATGATATTACTGTTCACTCCCGTGTCAATCACTCCGCTGATTGACACGGAGGATGCGTGTTTTGACTTGAATGCATCTCGCCCCATCGCCAAAGGCGATTTAAAATGGCGAGATGCGTTGCTGGTCGCACATCGTGTGAACAGTAACAGGTAGATAAAGAATGATGTAGCGCAACGTCGTTGCATATTTGTCTGTTGAATGTTAAAATGTGAATGTCATTCAGGTTCAGGTCAAAGCTAGAAAAAGAGCGAAAATGGATCTGGATAATTTCGAAAATCAGGGAAATAAAGGCAGGCAGTATACAATGACGATAAAAGAGATTGCGCAGATGGCCGGGGTGTCCAGCGCAGCAGTATCAAGATATTTGAATGGCGGATATGTGAGTGAACAGAAAAAGGAGCAGATCCGTAAAGTGATTGAGAAGACGGGATATCAGCCGTCTACTCAGGCAAGAATCCTAAGAACCGGACGCGCACATCTGGTTGGTGTGGTGGCTCCGAAGATCAATTCAGAATCAATCAGCCGGATCACAGCGGGAATTGAACAGGTTCTTTCGGCAAGAGGGTACCAGATGCTTCTTGCAAGCACGGATAATCAGCCAAAGAATGAGCTGACTTATCTGAGAATCTTTGAAAGTTATCCGGTAGATGGAATTGTACTGATCGGTACAGTGCTTACAGATGAGCATCGGAGATTTTTAAAAGAATCAAAGGTTCCGGTTGTGATTGTGGGACAGGAGACAGAAATGGCAAGCTGTATCTATCATGATGATTTTGGTGCGGGAAGAGCAATGGGACAAGAAGTTGCGGTGAAAGCACTGAAGCGGAATGGTGGAAGACCTGAAGATTGCAAGATTGCATATATTGGTGTTACTCGTGAAGATAAGGCAGCAGGTGCTGCCAGAGAAGACGGGTTCCGCAAAGGACTTCAGGAAGCAGGGATTACTTTCGATGACCATCGGTACAGACGCGAATCAGAATTTACAATGAGCGGCGGATATGAAGCAGCAGTGGATTTGTTGAGTAAAGAAAATGGAATCGATATCATATCGTGCGCAACAGATACGATTGCAGCAGGAGCAATTGAGGCATTGATCGCACAGAGTAAAAAGGCGGTTCCGGAATCGGTTCAGAATTCTGGTGCAAGGATGCTACACATTTTGGAACAGTCTGGTATCTGTGTCACAGGATTTGGTGATAATCAGATGTTAAGGGCTGTGACAGGCGGTATTCCAACGGTTCATTTTGGGTATAAAACGAGTGGAATCAAGGGGGCAGAGCTCTTACTTGAACAGATTGAAGAGAAAAATCCGGTGCCGGTGCATATGAAGCTGGGATTCCAGATCGTGAATAGATTTGAATGAATGTAACTAAGAGTATAGTGCAAGTTAAACAAAACAGAAGAATCAGAATTAGTAAAAATGCCATCTTTACAAATGGCATTTTTTTATTTAATATAAAATCATAAGATGTGAAAACGATTACACATAAAACATAGAAGGAAGGGAGAGTAATCATGGATTACAGGAAAACAGCCCAGGAGATTCTGGGATATGTAGGTGGAAGTAAGAATATTGTATCCGCAGCGCACTGCGCAACGCGTCTTCGTCTTGTTATCGCAGATAATAGTAAGGCAGATAAAGAGGCAATAGAGAATGTGGATGGAGTAAAGGGAGTATTTGAGGCATCTGGACAGCTTCAGATTATTCTTGGAACAGGAACAGTGAATAAGGTGTTTGATGAATTTATCGCGATCGCAGGTATTACAGCAAGCACAAAAGCTGAGGCAAAGGAAGCAGCGGCAGAGAAGCAGAACTGGTTTATGAAGGCCATCAAGCTGTTAGGTGATATTTTTGTACCGATCATTCCGGCCATCGTAGCAAGTGGTTTCCTGATGGGAATCATGAATGCGCTAGATTTCATGAATGCAAATGGATTTTTAGCAATTGATACAAGCAGTTCTATTTATGTGTTTGCGAATCTGTTCAGTAATATCGCTTATACATTTCTGCAGATTCTGATTGCATTTTCAGCTGCGAAAGCATTTGGTGCAAACCAGTATCTTGGAGCCGTTATCGGTATGATTATGATTCATCCGTCATTGCAGAACGCTTATACGGTTGCAACGGAAGGTGTACAGCAGACACAGAGCGTATTCTTCGGACTGTATCACATCGATATGGTTGGATACCAGGGACATGTAATCCCGATCATTATTGCAGTATGGATCCTTTCTGTATTAGAGAAGAAGCTGCACAAGGTAGTTCCGGCAGCACTTGACCTGTTTGTAACACCACTTGTCAGCGTATTCGTGACAGGATATCTTACACTTTCCATTGTAGGACCGATCTTTGTATGGGGTGAGAATGCGATCCTCGGAGCAATCCAGTGGATGCTGACACTTCCGCTCGGACTTGGAAGTCTGATCATGGGAGGTTTGTATGCACCGACAGTAGTAACAGGTATTCATCAGATGTACACAGCCATTGATATTGGTCAGTTGGCAAAATATGGAGTAACTTATTGGCTTCCACTTGCAAGTGCAGCGAATGTAGCACAGGGTGCAGCAGCATTGGCAGTTGGCGTTAAGTCAAAAGATCAGAAGATTAAATCCCTTGCACTTCCGTCATCACTGAGTGCATTCATGGGAATCACAGAGCCGGCAATCTTTGGTGTAAACTTAAGATTCTTCAAACCATTTATCGCGGGATGTATTGGTGGAGGATGCGGAGCATTGTATGCATCACTTGTACATCTTGGAGCAAAAGGAACTGGAGTAACAGGTATCTTCGGTATCCTGCTTTGCCTGAATCAGCCGCTTCAGTACATTATCGAGATGGCAATTTCAGTAGGAGTAGCATTTGTGATCTCCTTCATGATTTACAAAGATAAAGAGCCGGTAGTTAAGACAGCTGCAACAGAGACAACAGTTGAGAAAACAGAAGAGACAGAGAATGTAGTAGAAGCAGAAAATGTTTCAGCAGAAGAAATTACAAGCCCGGTAAACGGAAATGTTGTTGCGACAGCAGAAGTAGCAGATGAGACATTTGCATCAGAGATGCTTGGAACAACTGTTGCAGTTGAGCCAACAGATGGAAAGATTGTGGCACCATGTGACGGTGAAGTAATGAATATCTTCGATACAGGGCATGCAGTATGCATCGCAACGGAAGCAGGAGCAGAGCTTCTGATCCACATTGGAATTGATACAGTTTCCATGGATGGAAAAGGATTTGTAAAGAAGGTAGCAGACGGAGCAAAGGTTCGTAAGGGCGATGTGCTGATCGAAGCAGATCTGGATGCTATCAAAGCAGCAGGACATCCGACAACTACGATGATGATACTGACGAATGCAGATGACTTCAGCAAAGTAGAGAAGACAGCAGCGGGAACAGTTACAACAGCTGATCTCGCAATGAAGATTGAGAAATAAATTGAACAGTGATTAAAAAGATACAGCCGTTTTATTCAAAGAAGAATTCTTGCAGAATAGAACGGCTGTAAATGGAAAAAGGGAGACAAGAGCATGAATGCATTAACAAGGGATCTGATCAAACTGGTAGATATGACGGAAGAGATGATGAAAGAAAAAGAGCAGAAAGAAGGAGCGGATTATCGTGAGAAGTTGCATCTGATGCCTCCTGTTGGCTGGCTCAATGATCCGAACGGATTGTGCCAGTTGAATGGGATCTATCATGCATTTTTTCAGTATTCTCCATTTAATGCCGAAGGCGGCGTGAAGATGTGGGGGCACTATACAAGCAAAGATATGATCGACTGGGAATACCAGGGAGTAAAGTTATATCCGGATCAGCCATTTGACTGTCATGGTGTATACTCCGGATCAGCATTTATCGAAGATGACAAAATGTATGTTTACTATACAGGCAATGTAAAGCTGGAAGACGGAGATTTTGACTATATCAACACAGGACGCGAGTCAAATACGGTTCTTGTTGTCAGTGAGGATGGAAAGACATTTGGATCAAAAAAAGAACTGATGAGAAATGTGGATTACCCGTCAGATCTGACTTGCCATGTGCGCGATCCGAAGGTGTGGAAAGACGGAGATACTTACTACATGATTCAGGGTGCACGTACAAAAGAAGATGTCGGACAGGCATTGATCTTCGAGTCAAAAGATAAGATTAACTGGAAGTTCAGAAGCCGTGTGGAATCAAAGAAACCGTTTGGTTATATGTGGGAATGCCCGGATTACTTTGAGGTAGATGGAACAAAAATTCTTTCTGCTTCTGTGCAGGGACTTGAAGGCGGAGTATGGGATGACAGAAATGTTTATCAGTCAGGATATTTCATGGTTGATGGAAATATTTTAGATGATTATAAACTTTCAGAATACATGCTTTGGGATTACGGATTTGATTTCTATGCACCGCAGAGTTTTGAGAATGAAGATGGAAGAAGGGTTCACATCAGCTGGATGGGAATGCCGGATTGTGAAGAATATACTAATCTGACGATCGCAGAAGGGTGGCAGCATTGTTTCACTTTCCCGAGAGAAGTGTTTGTAGAAGACGGTAAAGTTCGTCAGAGACCTGTCAGAGAATTACAGAAGAGGAAAACTTTTGTGGATAAGTCAGCCGGAATGTTGAAAAAAGATGGATATAAAGTCTATGATGTGAATATCTTGGGCATTCAGAACAATGAATTCAGGACAGTGATTGATGAAGAATTGATTCTTGAGTACAAAAATGGAAGATTTGAGATGCATTTCACAAGTCAGGAAAAAAATTCTGTATCTGCAGGAAGAGGAATGCGTTATGTTGATGTAGATAAAATTTCAAGTGTTGAAATTCTTGTGGATAAATCCTCTGTGGAAGTATTTGTAAATAATGGAGAGTATGTATTCACCACACGGTTCTATCCACAGAAAGACAGTCTTGCGGTAGAGGCTGCGGGAGCAGAAATCATGATGGAAGAGATTCGATAGTTGAAAGAAAATAGCCTCCGGACTATTGAAAAAAACTTTTAGTAGAATTATAATAATAGTCACAGATTCCCCACAGATGAAAGGTCTGTGGGGATTTTTGCGTTATGAATTCAAACAACCGGAGGATTTCCTTTATGATAAATTTTAAGAAATACGGAAAGCGCTGTCTGTCTCTTTTTCTGGCGGCATCTATGATATTAATGCCGGCAGTACAGACATTTGCTGAGGAAGAAACGGCGGCAGCCACAACAGATTCAACTCAGACAGAGGAAGAAGACAGGGAGACACAGCGTCAGAAATGTTATGCGATCGCACCAGATTCAAACAGTGTGGAGAACTGGCCACAGGGACCGGCAACTTATGCGGATTCCGCAATCGTTATGGATATGAATAGTGGGGCGGTTTTATATAGCAAGCAGATTGAAAAGAAGCATTATCCGGCGAGTATTACAAAACTTCTGACAACATTGGTTGCGTTGGACAATGCAGAGCTTACAGATACGGTAGAATTTTCCCAGGACAGCATCTCCTTTCTGGAATATGGCGATGCCCATATCGGCATGACGCCGGGGGAGCAGATCAGTATGGAAGATGCGCTCTATGCCGTTCTTCTGGCATCGGCAAATGAGGTCTCTTATGCAGTAGCTGAGAGTGTTGGCAAGAAGATGGGTGGGGGTTATGACACATTTATTCAGGCGATGAATGATGAGTCAGAAAAACTTGGATGTACAGGTTCACACTGGACGAATGCGAACGGACTTCATGATGAACAACATTATACAACGGCGCATGATATGGCAAGAATTGGTGCAGCAGTTTATCAGAAGGAAGCGTTCCGGACAATTTCCCAATCGTTAAGCCATACGATTCCGGCAACGAATCTGGTGAATGAAGAACGTACTTTTCAGCAGAAGCACAAGATGCTCTGGCCACAGAATGATAATTATTATGAATACTGCAAGGGCGGTAAGACCGGCTACACAGATCAGGCAAGAACAACGCTTGTGACAATGGCAGATAACGGAGATATGCAGCTTGTTGCGGTGGTACTTTATGATTTTGGAAATGATGCTTATATAGATACTCGTGCCATGTTTGATTATGCTTACAGTAATTTTTCAAAAATATCTTTGAAGGATCAGAAGCTTCCGGAAGGTGTGAAGTCTTATGAAGACGAAGATGCTTATATTGTACTTCCGAAGAGTGCACAATTTTCTGATGTGAAAGCAGAAGTGAAGGAAGACAGCAACAAGGATGGATCCGGAATAGTAACATTTACTTATAAAGGGCAGGAAGTAGGCAGTGTGAAAGCTGCGATAGAAAAAACAGAGGAAAGCAGTGCAGCTGTTTTGGAAAAAAAGAAAGATAAGACAACTTCAACTGTCGTAACCGGGATTTCAAAGTTTATGAAAATTGTGATCGGAGTTGTAATTGCAGTTGTGATTTTATTGATCATCATTGTTGTACTTGCGAATTACCGGAAGCAGATAAGACGTCGCAGAAGAAAAAAAGGAAAAAGAAGAAATGCAAAGAGTGGTAATGTGAAAAGAAAGAAGAAACGCCGCAGATAAGAAAACAGAAATTTGCGAAAGAACGCTGAAAACAACGTTTTTTCGCACTTTTTTTATCATAATAAACCTTGACTAGAGCCAAGAATCTCTTTATAATAAGCCGTGTGTAGAAGTTCACAGGTAAAGCGATGACGGAGACAGTAGGATTTATCCGAACGTTACAGCGAGCCGGAGATGGTGGGAGTCCGGTGCAAGTAAGAGATTTTTGAAGATCACTCCAGAGCAGCAGTTCCTGAAACAGATGCAGAAAAGAGGTTTCTGCAGAAAGAGAGAGTAAGGACTGACGCGTGTCCGGCGTTAAAGGATACCATATGCAGGTCAGAAATCAGACCTAAGTATGATGTAACAGGTGGTTTAACGAGAGAAGTTCAGGCTTTCGTCCTATTACAGGACGGAAGCCTTTCTTTTTTTAAGAATCATAAAATAAACTCAGGAAAGGATAAGAACATGTATAAGAAAGTTTCAACTGACATGAATTTTGTCAGCCGTGAAAAAGAAGTTGAAAAGTTCTGGGATGATAATGAAATCTTCCAGAAAAGTATGGATGAAAAAGAAGGATGTCCGGATTATATTTTCTATGACGGACCTCCGACAGCAAATGGTAAACCGCATATCGGACACGTTTTAACTCGTGTTATTAAGGATATGATCCCGAGATACCGTACAATGAAAGGATATATGGTTCCAAGAAAGGCCGGATGGGATACACATGGTCTTCCGGTAGAGCTTGAAGTTGAGAAGCTTCTTGGTCTTGATGGAAAAGATCAGATTGAGAAATATGGTCTTGAACCATTTATCAAGAAATGTAAAGAGAGTGTATGGAAATACAAAGGAATGTGGGAGAATTTCTCCGGTACAGTTGGATTCTGGGCTGACATGGAGCACCCATATGTAACTTATGATAACAACTTTATTGAGTCTGAATGGTGGGCTCTGAAGCAGATCTGGGATAAGGGACTCCTTTACAAAGGATTTAAGATCGTTCCTTACTGCCCGCGTTGTGGAACACCGCTTTCCGCACAGGAAGTTGCACAGGGATACAAGGATGTTAAGGAGCGTTCAGCAATCGTTCGTTTTAAAGTAAAAGATGAAGATGCATATATTCTTGCATGGACAACAACACCTTGGACACTTCCATCCAACCTTGCACTTTGTGTAAATCCGAAAGAAGATTACGCAAAGGTTAAGGCAGCAGACGGACATGTATATTATATGGCTTGCGCACTGCTTGATACAGTTCTTGGAAGACTTGCAGAAGAAGGCAAAGATGCTTATGAAATTCTTGAGACTTACAAGGGAACTGATCTGGAAGGAAAAGAGTATGAGCCGTTGTATCAGTGTGCAGCAGACGAGGCTGCAAAACAGCACAAGAAAGCATTCTATGTTGTATGTGATGAATATGTAACTCTGACAGATGGTACAGGAGTCGTTCATATCGCACCAGCATTTGGTGAAGATGATGCGAATGTAGGAAGAAAATATGATCTTCCATTCGTACAGCTTGTAGATGAGAAGGGTGATATGGCAGAATCTACACCGTTCGCCGGTCTGTTTGTGAAGAAGGCTGATCCGGAAGTATTAAAAGATCTGGATGCAAGAGGACTTCTCTATGATGCACCGAAGTTCGAGCATAGCTATCCTCACTGCTGGAGATGTGATACTCCGCTGATCTACTACGCTCGTGAGTCCTGGTTCATCAAGATGACAGCAGTTCGCGAAGATCTGATCAGAAATAATAACACAATTAACTGGATTCCGGAAAGTATCGGTAAAGGACGTTTCGGTGACTGGATCGAGAACGTTCAGGACTGGGGAATCAGCCGTAACCGTTACTGGGGAACACCACTGAATATCTGGCAGTGTGAGTGTGGACATATGCACTCTATCGGAAGCATTGAAGAACTGAAATCAATGTCTGATAACTGCCCGGATGATATTGAGCTTCACCGCCCATACATCGATGCTGTAACAATCAAGTGTCCGGAGTGTGGTAAAGAGATGCACAGAGTACCGGAAGTTATCGACTGCTGGTTCGACAGTGGATCCATGCCATTTGCACAGCATCATTATCCATTTGAAAATCAGGATCTGTTTGAGAGACAGTTCCCGGCAGACTTTATTTCTGAGGCTGTAGACCAGACAAGAGGATGGTTCTACTCACTGCTTGCTATTTCAACACTGCTGTTCAACAAGGCTCCATATAAGAATGTTATCGTTCTTGGACATGTTCAGGATGAAAATGGACAGAAGATGAGTAAGTCTAAAGGAAATGCGGTCGATCCGTTTGATGCACTTGAGAAATACGGAGCAGATGCAATCCGCTGGTATTTCTACATCAACAGTGCTCCGTGGCTTCCGAACCGTTTCCACGGAAAAGCCGTTCAGGAAGGACAGCGTAAGTTCATGGGAACACTTTGGAATACTTATGCATTCTTCGTGCTTTATGCGAACATTGATAATTTTGATGCAACAAAATATACTCTGGAATATGATAAACTTCCGGTTATGGATAAGTGGATCCTCTCCAAGATGAACACAATGGTAAAAGATGTAGATTATAATCTTGGCAATTACAGAATCCCAGAGGCAGCACGTGTGCTTCAGGATTTCGTAGATGATCTGAGTAACTGGTATGTAAGAAGAAGCCGTGAGCGTTTCTGGGCAAAGGGAATGGAGCAGGATAAGATCAATGCTTACATGACTCTGTACACAGCTCTTGTTACAGTATCTAAGGCAGCAGCTCCGATGATCCCGTTCATGACAGAAGAGATTTATCAGAACCTGGTTCGCAGCATTGATAAGGATGCTCCGGAAAGTATTCACCTTTGTGACTTCCCAGAAGTTCATGAAGATCAGATTGACAAAGAACTTGAAAATAACATGGAACATGTTCTTGACCTTGTTGTTATGGGACGTGCATGCCGTAATGCATCCAACATCAAGAACCGTCAGCCGATCGGAAAGATGTTTGTGAAAGCAGACTTTGATCTTCCGGAATTCTATCAGGAGATCGTTGCAGACGAGCTGAATGTTAAAAATGTTAAATTTACAGATGATGTAAGAGACTTTACTTCTTATAGTTTTAAACCACAATTAAAGACAGTCGGACCGAAATATGGTAAGATGTTAGGTGGTATCAAAGCGGCGCTTAACGACATCGATGGAAATGCAGCAATGGATGAGCTCAACGCTACAGGTGCACTCAAACTGGATGTAAACGGACAGGAAATTGAACTTTTCAAGGAAGATCTTCTGATCGATACAGCACAGATTGAAGGATATGAATCTGTAAATGACAACGGAATTACAGTTGTTCTCGATACAAACCTGTCACCAGAGCTGCTGGAAGAGGGATTTGTACGTGAGATCATCAGCAAGATCCAGACAATGAGAAAAGAAGCTGATTTCGAAGTTATGGACAGAATCAAAGTTACATACGAGGGTAGTGAAAAGGCAGAAGCTGTCTTCGAAAAGAACAATACACTGATCGCAGGTGAGGTACTTGCGGATGAAGTTGTAAAAGCACAGCCGGCTGGTTACGTGAAAGAATGGAAGATCAACGGCGAAGCAGTTACAATGGGTGTTGAGAAAAAAGGAGAGTAATAAACATGTTCAGTAAAAGATTCGAGAAAAAGGCTTTTAAAGCGGCAGTAAAGGATAACGTTAAGACACTTTATAGAAAAACAATCGATGAAGCTACACCGCAGCAGCTATTCCAGGCAGTATCCTATGCAGTCAAAGATGTTATTATCGATGATTGGATTGAGACACAGAAAAGATATGATGAGACAGACGCCAAGACAGTATACTACATGTCAATGGAGTTCCTTATGGGACGTGCACTTGGTAACAACCTCATCAATATGACAGCATATAAAGATGTAAAAGAAGCACTGGAAGAGATGAATATTGATCTGAACGTGATTGAAGACCAGGAGCCGGATGCGGCTCTTGGAAATGGTGGTCTTGGACGTCTTGCAGCATGTTTCCTTGATTCTCTTGCAACATTGAACTATCCTGCATATGGATGTGGAATCCGTTACCGTTATGGAATGTTCAAACAGAAAATCAAAGATGGATATCAGGTGGAGGTTCCGGACAACTGGCTGAAAGAAGGAAATCCATTTGAAATTCGCCGTGAAGAATACGCAAAAGAAGTACGCTTTGGCGGAAATATCCGTTTCGAGAAAGATCCTGTAACAGGAAAAGATAAATTTATCCAGGAAAATTATGAGTCTGTTATGGCTGTTCCGTATGATATGCCAATCGTAGGATATGGTAATCATGTAGTAAATACACTGCGTGTATGGGATGCAAAACCGATTACAGACTTCAAACTTGATGAGTTTGACAGAGGTAATTATCACAAAGCAGTAGAGCAGGAGAACCTTGCGAAATTGATCGTTGATGTCCTTTATCCAAACGATAACCATTATTCAGGAAAAGAGCTTCGTTTGAAACAGCAGTATTTCTTTATTTCTGCAAGTCTTCAGGCTCTGATTGAGAAATATAAGAAAAAACATGGAGACATTAGAAAACTGTACGAGAAAGTTGTTATTCAGATGAACGATACACATCCGACAGTTGCAGTTCCGGAACTGATGCGTCTTTTGATCGACGTAGAAGGATTAAGCTGGGAAGATGCATGGGAAGTTACAAGCAAGACCTGTGCTTATACAAACCATACAATCATGGCAGAGGCACTTGAGAAATGGCCAATCGACCTGTTCTCTAAATTGCTTCCACGTATTTACCAGATTGTCCAGGAGATCGATCGTCGTTTCCTGATCAAAGTTCGCGAAATGTATCCGGGAAATGAAGAGAAAGTCCGCAAAATGGCAATCCTTATGAACGGACAGGTTCGTATGGCTAACATGGCAATCGTTGCAGGATTCTCTGTAAATGGTGTTGCACAGCTTCATACAGAGATCCTTGAGAAACAGGAACTGAAAGATTTCTATCAGATGATGCCTGAGAAATTCAACAATAAGACAAACGGAATCACACAGAGACGTTTCCTCGCACATGGAAACCCACTTCTTGCTGATTGGATCACAGATAAGATCGGTGACGGATGGATCACAGATCTGTCTCAGATTGCAAAGCTGAAACCACTTGTTGAAGACGAAGACGCAAGACGTGAATTTATGGAAATTAAATACCAGAATAAAGTTCGCCTTGCGAAATATATCAAAGAGCATAACGGAATCGATGTAGATCCTCGCTCTATCTTTGACATTCAGGTAAAACGTCTGCATGAGTACAAACGTCAGCTGTTAAATATCCTGCATATCATGTATCTGTACAATCAGATCAAAGAGCATCCGGAGATGTCCTTCTACCCAAGAACATTTATCTTCGGAGCAAAGGCGGCAGCAGGATACCTTCGTGCGAAAGAGACAATCAAACTGATCAACTCCGTAGCAGATGTTGTAAATAACGACAGAAGCATCAACGGAAAGCTGAAAGTTGTATTTATCGAAGACTACAGAGTATCCAATGCAGAGATTCTTTTCGCAGCAGCAGATGTCAGCGAACAGATCTCAACAGCTTCCAAAGAGGCATCCGGTACAGGTAACATGAAGTTCATGTTGAACGGTGCACCGACACTCGGAACAATGGACGGAGCAAATGTAGAGATCGTTCATGAAGTTGGAGAAGAGAATGCATTTATCTTCGGTCTGAGTTCACAGGAAGTAATCAATTACGAGAACAATGGCGGTTACAACCCAACAGATGTTTACTTTAATGATTGGGAGATCAAACGTGTCGTAGATCAGCTGATGGATGGAACATATTCTAACGGTGATCACAACATGTATATCAATCTGTATAACTCACTGCTGAATACACAGTGTACAGACAAAGCGGATACTTACTTCATTCTGAAAGACTTCCGTTCTTATGCAGATGCACAGAAGAGAGTAGAAGAAGCTTACAGAGATCAGCAGAGATGGTCTAAGATGGCAATGATGAACACAGCATGCAGCGGTAAGTTCACATCTGACAGAACAATCGAGGAGTATGTGCGTGATATCTGGCATCTAGAGAAGGTTGAAGTTCCATCAGGACAGGACCTTTTCGAATAAGCAATTACACGGAGAATGAACCAGATAAGTTCTAAAATAGGACAGCCTTCCATACAATAGAGTATGGAGGGCTGTTTTTATGCATGATACAATTAGAAATAAAATAAAGTCATTTTTTGCATTTCTTATCATACTGTTTTTACTTCCTTATATCATTTCTGTTTTTATAAACGGAAAAAATGCGGTGCAGGGAGCTGACAGCGATAATGCATCTGTGTATCTCGCAGAAATGCTCGCAGGAGAAACAGATGGTGGATATGAAATAGAAGCATTGAAGGCACAGGCGGTTGTTCTACGTACAGAGTTGTACAGAACAGAGAAAGAAAAGCAGACTCTTTTCGATAAATGTCTGACGCAGACTCAGATGAAGAAAAAGTGGGGGACAAAATACGAAGAGAATTTGAAAAAATGTCAACAGGCAGCACAGGAAACAAAAGGAATTGTACTGTGGTATCATGAGACCTTTGCATGGGCACCGTTTCATCAATCCAGTAATGGAAAGATCAGAGACGTGCAGGAGGTACTTGGGAATGCAGATTATCCGTACATCACAGCAAAAGAATGTCCGCTTGACAAGGCGGCAGAAGATGAAATTCAGGTACATTTGATAGAATATAAAGAGATACAAAAGAGATGCAGAGAATTCCTTGTGGCAGAGGAACAGAAAAAAGCAGAAAATGGGTATGGATACGAAGATTTTGAAATTCAGGAATGGGATTCTTCCGGTTATGTCAGAAAAATGAGGATTGGAGAGACGATATGTACAGGAGATCAGTTCCGTGATGCACTGAAACTTCCTTCGAGTTCATTTTCTTTTTATGAAAGTCCACACGGGTTGAAGATTGCAACTGTTGGAAAAGGGCACGGATTCGGAATGAGTCAGTGGACTGCACAGGAAATGGCAAAGGATGGGAAAAATTATGAAGAGATCCTGCAATATTTTTATGAAGGAACAGAACTACACCACATAGATGAATAAGATCGATCATTTCAGGCAATGCTATAGCCAGAGGTGATGATTATGAATAAAAATGAAAGACCGGCCTTTTTGAAAGGAAAGGGAGCTGCAGTTGGCGCAGTACTTTGTTTTGTTGCGGTAATTACAATGGTTGGGAGCTACACATACAATCATTACAAAAAAGATATGGAGCAGGAGATCAAAGATGTGCAAACAACAGCAGAACAGCTTACAGAAGATGATAGTACATTGGCGAATACAGATGATATTCTTCCTACAGACACAGATTCAGAAGAGGATAATGCAGAAAACCAGGAATCCCAAAAGGATGTTCAGCAAGAGAATGAAAACAGTATGGAGAATGGAAATACATCCACAGAGGAAATTCAAAGCACGGCATCTTCAAATACACAGAATGTGTGGTTTACTCAGGAAAGCACACTTGCCTGGCCGGCAAGCGGAGCAACACTTTTGAGTTTTAGTATGGATCATACAGTATATTTTCCAACATTGGAGCAGTATAAATATAATCCTGCACTGATTATTGGTGGAACGCAGGGAGAAGTGATCCACGCAGCGGCAGCAGGAGTTGTAGAGAGTATTGAACAGACTGCCCAGACAGGAACTACCGTGACACTTGATATGGGAAATGGGTATACTGCGGTTTATGGCCAGCTGGATGAAGTGGCGGCAGCAGTTGGAGATTATATTGCAGCCGGAGAGGAAGTGGGAACACTGAATTCACCGACGAAATATTATAGTGTCGAAGGACCAAATTTATATTTTGAAATTATGAAAGACGGGGCGCCGGTTGACCCAATGAATTTTATGGAGTAAAGTTGTATTTGTTTGGATAAAATGAAGGAATCAAAAGTTTGATTACGGGTGCAGGATCAATACTATATTGTATCGGATACAGGAAAAAGTTTAAGAAAAGTTTTCCTGATAATATAGTATTGGTCTTGGATAAGGGATTCATGATATAGTAAATAACATGCATCGAAAGAGTAATGCGGGAGATAGCAGAGGTGAGTTTTTGAATTATACATATATGCTAAAATGTAGTGACGGAACGTTATACACGGGCTGGACAAATGATCTGGAAAAACGTGTGGAGGCGCACAATTCAGGGAAAGGCGCAAAATATACGAAGGCACGGAGGCCAGTTGAATTGGCTTATTATGAGGAATTTGAGACAAAAGAACAGGCAATGAAACGGGAATATGCAATTAAGCAGTTAGGGAGAAAAGAGAAACAGAAACTCATTGCCGGCAAAAAAGTTAAATTATCAGATGAAAGAAAAGAGAAAGAAGATTAAAAAACCTGCCCATCAGGAAATGTTACATTCCCGATGGGCAGGTTTATCACAGCAGAAGCAATGAGACTATGAAGAAAAGTCTGTAAATAAAAATCTTCTATGATAATGATTGAGCTG